>JABIBH010000288.1 GCA_018652925.1 bacterium
ACCTATTCCCAACAGGACTTGAGGAGCCAACACATCTGCCACACTTAAAAACTGTAAGCCTCTTTTCCGAGACAAATAGTAGACTGTCAAAATTGCAGCAATAATTCCGCCATATAAAGTCAGCCCTCCCTCCCAAACATAAAACACTTTGTACCAGGGATGGAACTCTGAGAGATGAGTTAATACGAAATACAGTCTCACACCGACAACAGAAGACAACAACACTCCAAAACATAAATCAGATGTTGTTTCATCGGACATACCTCTGGTACGGCCTCGCCTTATACTTAAATATATCCCGGCAAGAAAACTCAATGCCAGTAAAACACCATAACCTTTGATAATCCAAAATAAATGCGGATGCATTATTCCCCCTTTTAGTCCTCGAAAGTACGAGATCCGACATTGGCAAGTAACCCAATCATCATTGATGAAACAAGGATGTGAGACCCACCATAACTCATAAATGGTAACGGTAAGCCAGTGACCGGTAGCAAACCAGATGTAATCGAGATATTAACCATAACATGAAATGAAAAGAAAGCAACTATCCCAATTGCAAGCATCGAAGAAAATGGCTTTCTGGCATTTTTGGCAATATTCAAACCGCTGACAATCAATATTAAAAACATGGTTATTAAGAACATTGCACCTACAAAACCAAGTTCCTCACCGACAACCGAGAAAATGAAATCGGTTTCACGCTCTGGCAAAAAGGCCAACCCCTTTTGCGTGCCATTCAAATATCCAGTACCAAACAATCCACCTGACCCTATTGCAACTTTAGATTGGTATGCCTGATAACCAGCACCGAACATATCTCTCCCTGGTTCAAAAAATGTCAGGATTCTTTCTTGTTGATACAATTTTAATTTGTCCCAGAAAAACGAAGCACCAATGCCTGTAACAATATTTGAGAACAGGAGCAATGAGCTCTCCAGTAAACCAAATCGGGCAAAATAAAGAAATCCGATGAGCAATAAAATAAAGACTGCCCATGGCCACGGCTGCTGAATTACATTTTCGGAATAGAAGCTGAAGATTGCACTCAAAACAGGTGTGCTTACACATATCAGCAAAACCCCTGACAGCCCATACCAGAAAACCATCATTACCCATATTGCAACAATTACCAGGCTTGTTCCTAAATCCGGTTCATTCAAAATCAGAGCTACAAACAGACCGCTTATAATAAAGGAGATGGCAACAGGAATTACTTTGTTGCCCATATTGCCGTCTCTACTGAACAATCGTGCCAACATTAAAATTAACACAATCTTTGCAAACTCGGATGGCTGAACCGATACCGGACCAATGAAAAACCATCTCTTGGCTCCAGCTACCTCAGGGGCAAATAGCAAAATAGCAACAAGAACCGAGAACATTAGCAGATATAGTATTGGCGCGGTTTCTTCAAGCAACTGGAGGGGGAATTTATAAGCCGCCACAGCAATAAAGCAGCCTATCAATACCCAAGTAAGTTGCTTCCAGAATAATATCTTTGGAATACCTGAACTAACTACATTATATGGTCCCGATATTCCTTCAGTCACACTCCAAAGAGTTGCCAGGCTATAAAAACACAACCCTGCAAAAATAGAAAAAAGGACTATTTTGCTGCCAAAATAACGAGAGGTGTATTGTCTGTTCCAACCCATTATCTCGCCACCATTCTATCATTTTTCCAATCGAAATAGTATGTCAACCAGTTTGCTGCAACTGGCGCACATACAGTTCCACCGTGACCTGCATGCTCAAGTAAAACGACAAGGGCGATTTCTGGTTCCTCAGCAGGTGCAAAACAGACAAACCAGGCATGATCCTCGCCATGTGGGGTTTGTGCAGTACCTGTTTTACCTGCAACATTGATTTCCGACAACTTTGCCTTGGTACCTGTTCCAATATCAACAACTTTTGTCATCGCAGTATGAATCCATTTGATATCGTCACTTGAAAAAGGGAGTGACTCATAAGGTGGCAACGGTTCCGATACAGTAAGTCGCGGACTTAACACAGCATTGCCACTGGCACCTCGGGCAGTCATAACAGCCATTTGCAAAGGAGTGGCTAATATTTCTCCCTGACCGATAGCATTATTCAGGATTACTCCTCTAGTCCATTTGTTCTTTCCAAAATGTGAATCATACCATTGAGTGGAAGGTATGTTACCAGCAACTTCGGAATCCAAGGGTATTCCAGTAAGCTGTCCGAGCCCAAGTATATTGGCTGTATCATGTAATGAATCAAGGCTTAATGTAAGCCCTGCCTGATAATAAAACACATCGCAAGAGTGAACTAATGCAGCTGTGTGGTCAACAACACCATGGCCACTTCTTTGCCAGCATCTAAAATTTCTGTCACCATAAAAATAGCTGCCAGTGCACGGTTTGAATGCTGTGCTTCTGGTCACAGAACCACCCGACAACGCACATAGCGATGTGACAATTTTATAAGGCGACCCCGGTGGATATGTGCCCTGAATC
>JABIBH010000289.1 GCA_018652925.1 bacterium
ACAACTGCGCTTGGATCGAAAGCCAAAAATCCCTGTAGGGATAAAGCGGCAAAGACCAGAAGCAACAGTCCAAGAAGTGCAAAAACATAAGTTGAAATTTTTTGTGAACGACGACCAATAGTTATTCCCCATGTTATGCAGAACAACCACAAGCCATTGCTGAAGTGAACTACCGCAGCAACAATACCCAGGATATAAAGACCAAGTCCCCATGGAGTTTGAACCGTTTCCGCAATGGATCCAAACAGTTCCGTCTTTTCCATATTTCTAAGCAGAACCTGCATTCTGGTTGACCAGACATGGCATAGAATAAACGCAAATGCCAGGCCACCGGTGACTCGTTGTACCCAGTACATCCAGTTGCGGTAGGTTCCATAAACTGACAGGTTGGAGTTACCCTGAATCCAGATTATGACACCGTAAATTGCGTGGAAAAGAATTGGCAGAGCGATTGCAAATACTTCCATGTATTCGATGTAAGGAATCGAATCGATTGTCTCAATTACATGTGTGTAGAAGTAGTCGGCGCCGTCTTTGGCCAGAGAATTTTCAAATAGATGAAAACTGAGAAATGCACCGATCGGAATAATGCCGAGAAGAGAATGAATCTTCCTCAGCAAAAAATGCCGGTCGACTGGAGATGAACTCATCATGAGTCTCCTTGGTGTGTGCGGTCTAAAATTTAACGAACGATAGTTAATATGATAATAAATGAAGGGTGTTTAGGGAATCCATAATTTACGCAACTAAACAGATAATTCTCGATACAATTTTTCAGTAACAGCAGCAACCTGATCCCAGGAATATTCATTCAAAGCACGATGCCGCGCTTTCTCACCAGCGACAATGACTTTTTCATGATCTGACAGCAAGCTGGTCAGTTCTTTTTCAAGAGATTCAACGTTTTTGGACTCGAATTCATAGCCGACGCTCTCAACCAGCTCCAGGTTTTCCGGAATATCGCTGGATAGTACACAACAGCCGTAGCTCATGGCTTCAAGCATCGCAATTGACAGCCCTTCAATCTCACTCGGTTGGCAGTACAGGTAACAATTGCCAAAGAGTTCATCAAGAGTTGAGCCGGTTACAAACCCGGTGAAAATAATTCTGTCATCTCCAGCAGCTAGTTCGCGCAATTCAGATTCATATTTATCCGCGTGCATACCCTCGCCGGCAATCACCAGTTTTTTGTCTGTTTCAAGATTACGGAAAGCACGGATTAAATGGTGCGCACCTTTTTCAGGAGTCAGTCTGGCAATAAAGAAGATGTATCCGTCTTTTTGCAGACCCCATTTTTCAGTTATTTCTTCAGGGAAAACCATTTTTGGAGCAGTAATTCCGTTGGGAATGGCAGCTGTTATTTTGTTGAATTTTTGCTCATAATATTCAGCAAGCACTTTGGAAACTACAATAGTTCGATTAGGAAACCTGGCGCTGAAAATTTCACATAACTGTAAATATGTTCGCGCAATCAAATTCCACTTGGCGCGTTGCCAATCGAGGCCATGAACAGTTACAACAGTTTTGTGACCAAACAATCTGGGCAACCAGGCGAAGATACTTGGCCCAAGTGCGTGGAAATGCACGATACCTTTTTTGCGGAACAGAACATCAAGAGTTGCCTGCAGGGAGTAGAGCCAGGTGTCAAAATGTTTGCTTTGAATAGTTTTCAGCCGACGAATTCTGATCCCACGATACTCTGTCATCGGGGGCACATAATAAGTTCTGGCGTATACTGTGATATCAAGGTTGTCAGCTTGTCGCGATGCGATTTCTTCGATATGTCGCTCGATGCCACCTTGCGTGGTAGGGATACCACGTGTACCGATGTGATAGATATGAAGTTTCGCGTCGGACATTTAGGCTTCCATCGACCTTTCAGGCAAGTTATAATCTTCAAAGTATGAATCGGCATTGTGAACCGAAAGTGAAACCTTATTTTACTTGTAGTGTTTAATGTCGTCTACTGAAACCAAAGGACATACCAATGAAAAAACTGATTTTAATAGCATTGATTCTGGTAGCCGCAAGCTCACTGAGTGCTGCAGGCAGATGGAGTGCGATTCTGGATGTGGCACCGCTTATTCCTCAAGGCGATTTAGCCGAAGCGTATGACATTCCATCAGGAATGGGCGCAGGCACCGGTTATGAAGTTGGATTCAGGCTGCGACAGGCTCATCGTAACTCAGCCTTGTCAATTGCCATGAACATTGGAAAGCCGGGTAAATATTCCGACGCCAATGGTGATGATCCATTTGACGTTTCAGCATCGATATTCAGATACAGCGCTGATTACACCTGGTATATGCCAACCCAGCGCAATGCAGTGCAGTTCTTTTTAACAGCTGGTGGGTCGCTGAACCACAATGTTTATAAAGATGAATATTTGAACGATGGTGAGTTTTTTGAGCATGGCGTTAATGCTATTGGGGCAAATCTGGGAGTAGGCGCAAAAAAGGTCGAATTTGAATTCACCCTTTCTTACCACGTTAACCGCTTTGACACCATACAGATATGGGACGGAGTCGAGAACTATAACTGGGACTATGTAACCGCTCGAGTCGGTATTATCCTGCCCACTTACTAGAACAGGGCAGTAGGTTGACCTGGCTGTCCCGGCGCACCAAGAGTTGGTGTATAAGGAGTAGAAGCTACAGACCAAGGTCCCTGTCTGGCTTCACTATCTACACCAGCAACCCTGATTGCGTGTGCCACGTCGTATTCTGCTGAAAGCGTGTAGCTTTCTGTAGTAGTGGTATCGATATTTACCCATCCGCCGCCATCAACTTGATGCTGGACAATATATTGCGCAACTGTTGATCCGGTTGTTGGTGCGGACCAGGTAAAACTAACATCTTCCTGGGCCATAGCTACACCACTGAAAGCTGCAAGCGCAATCGTGGTTATTAGCAAAGTCTTTAGCAATTTCATAGTTTGTCTTTCCTCCATGTGCGGTTGTTGCAAATTGCACGTTTGTGCAACCTATAGATAATACAACTGCAACCATTGTGCCATTTGCGGATATTCTTATTTAGTACCACTATTAAGCAATGTTTGCACTATAAAACTCAACCGGAGGCAGATTATGAACAGTGAAGTTTTGAAACTTTGGCCGGAACTGGAATGGATTGATAACAAAGAACTTCGTGAGCAGACAGCTGCGACATGGGAGTTGGCTCTTGAGAAAAGTCCACTGACAGCTGAAGATTTGAATACAATTCCATTTACCTTGCTGGTTCCAGATCTGAAGGTCAGCTTTATGGCCCACAAGCGGTGCGTTGTGCATATTGCAAGAGATTCTGCAATGAAAATGAATGAATTTTTTACAGATGATCTACCCGTAGATATGGACGTTACAATTGCTGGCGCAATTCTGGCCGATGTTGGTAAACTGCTTGAGTATGATATGGACGAAAACGGCAATTCCTGCAAAAGTGATACAGGTAAATATCTGCGTCATCCATTTACCGGAGTAAGTCTTGCCATGAGCTGTGGTGTTCCCGATGCGGTATGTCACATTATTTCAGCTCATGCCGGAGAAGGGAATATGGTTACCCGTTCTCCAGAGGCATATGTTGTGCATCATGCTGATTTCATGACATTTTTGCCATTCAAGCATAAATTCTAATAGTGGTGAGATAAGCGATGCTTAAAAAACTTGGTTTGATGATTGGACTCTTGTCCTTGATCGGTTGTACTGCCGAGCCTCAAAAACCGAATATTGTTTTTGTGGTGCTGGACACCGTTCGCAGCGATGCAACAGGAGTCAACACACCTGCATTGAACAGGCTGGCTGCAAAGTCAGCCCAGTTCAATAATGCGTACAGTGCAGCTCCGTGGACAGTGCCAAGTCATGGGTCAATGTTTACTGGCATGCTTCCCTCAAATCATGGTTGTACTTTTGCTCATCCAAAATTGTCACCTCTGAAAACAACAATCGCCTCTCTGTTATCAAAAAACGATTATAAAACTGTAGCCTTTTACAGTAACCCCTGGCTGAGCGACAGAGCTACAGGTCTGCTCCACGGATTTTCAGAAAAACATGAGTCACCTATTGGCGGGCTTGGCAAGATGACAAGCAAAAACAATGACCAGGGTGGCAGAGAAACAATGTCCAATATTTCCAGCTGGTTGAATTCAAACAATGAAGAGCCGTATTTTTTGTTTGTTAATTTTCTGGAAGCACACCTGCCGTTTGATCCACCTGCAGATTATAGAAAAAAACTTCTGTCTGATTTACCTGGAGACGATTCTGTTTCCATTGGCTGGGGACATGAATTCAATGCCGGTTTGTATGATCCCGATGAAGTTGACTGGTCGAGAATTGACAGGCTTTACAAAGGCGACGTTAACCATGCCGACAGGCTGTTGGCAGCTTTACTTAAAGAGCTTGGTGATCTTGAAAATACGATAGTGATTGTCACATCGGATCACGGTGAAAATATTGGCGATCACGATTTGATGGAGCACCAGTTTTCTGTTGATGAAACTTTGATTTCTGTGCCGCTGGTTTTGTATGCACCGAAGTATTTGGGAGCAGGTATTTACGATCAACCAGTTATGACCACAGATATTTTTGCAACAGTTCTG
>JABIBH010000290.1 GCA_018652925.1 bacterium
CCTTTGACAACAGGTTTTTCTCTGGACTTTGATGCATTGATACATGCTCGGTTCGCTGATGTTGTGGTTCTGGGTGGAGAATCTAGCCAGTGGTGGGGACCCATGGGCGTTGCCGTAATTTATGGACTGGCAGTTGCCACTTTCCTTACTCTGGTAGTAGTACCTGTAATGTACTCTTCTCTAGGGCCCATTAAGCGCGGGTTGTATATGGTTTTGATCGGTTGGTGGAGACCTGAAAATAAAGCCGAGGGAGTTTAAACTTCCTCGGCTCCACCAACATTTTCAAAGGATTTCAGAAATATTCTGGAATCCTTTTTCATTTGTTGTATAGAAGTATGGTTTAACGTTATTATATGCAAAACTTGTTAAACACGGAGGAACTTGTGAATACTCTTTTGATTTTGTTTGAAGACCATACATCCCAACAATTTCGGCCATTGACCTGGAGCAGACCTGCTTACGAGATTCCGTGTGGAATGTTCAACTTGCGAGAAAGAGCTACTTTAGCTGCCAGTGATTGTTGTGATCTGGCTCTTTTGCCGATATCGAATCTGGAGCCTCTACAGAAGCAGTCTGGTCTCGATGGAATACATATCGGATTTGAATCATGCTTGAATCAACTGAGTAATTACCAGAAAATCATATTTATGACTGCTCGGTATGCCGGGAATGTCTCAAAAATAGCTGAAGTGATTAATTCTGAATCTGCTGTTCAGTCCGATGACAAAGGATTGGTATTGGCTGTTGTAGATACTGCGCAAGCAGCTGAAATTCTGAATTCATGGAAGACGTGGGATGGCACAGCTTGTGAAGATGAGTCCCGAGTCAGTGCAACCAAACCTTCTGCTGTATGGAATCCTTCATGTGAATCGGCACCTTCTGCTCAGCCAGTGTGGAACTACTTGTGGGACATGGTACATGATATCGGTTCCAAGATTACAAGTGATCTTGATAGCATGCGAGATACAATTGAGCGCAACTATTTCGGGTTACAGACTTCCGATGGAAACAACTGGTCATGGAATTTTAAAACTAAATTAACAGTTATTGAAACGGAGCAATATTCTGCAGTAAATACTGTTAACCCGGAAAACATATTTTCAGCAAACAGCGTTGCAATTTCTCCAGGTGTTGTTCTGGATGCTTCTGCTGGCCCAATTATTATTGATAACGATGTTACAATAATGGCCAATGCTTTTCTTGAAGGGCCACTGTATATCGGGCCTGGATCTACTATAAAAGCTGGTAGCACTATTTACGGGGAAACTGCAATTGGTGCTGAATGTAAAGTCGGCGGGGAAGTTGCAGAGAGTCAATTTTGTGCATATTCCAATAAACAACACGATGGTTTTATTGGTCATGCTGTAATCGGCAGTTGGTGCAATCTTGGTGCCGGTACAAATTGCAGTGATCTGAGTAACAACTATTCTCTGCTCAAAGCCAATTATGGACATGGCCCTGTTGCTACCCAATCTTGTTTTGTGGGTCTGATGATTGGTGACCATGCAAAATCTGCAATCGGAACTCAATTCAATACTGCTACAACTGTTGGGTTTTCTTCAAATATATTTTCTGCAGGTTTTCCAAGAACTTGTTTGAGTAATTATTGTTGGGGAGACGGGCGGCTGAGAAAAAGTTATAACGTAGATAAAGCGATCGCAGTTGCAGAGATCGTAATGGCCAGGCGAAATTGTAAAATGTTGGATGAACATAAAAAATTATTTACTGAGCTTGATTGTTCCTGATTGTATCTGATTGATGCTTGTACTTTCGCATAATGGCGTTATGTGAATAGGTCAAGCAGGTATTTTGCAATGAATTTCCTCTCTGTAACAATATGCCACAAATGATAAATAGTCCCTAACTGCTTGTCACACTATCTGTTATCTGTTCATAGCACGCGTCAGCATATTGTGGCATTACTTCTGCTTATTCACGCATAGAATGTTTCCTGCACTGTGCGTGCAATGTTTGCTGATCCGCTACTATGTTCATCGTTGTAGATTTCAGTTTGGCGAACTCACGGCAGAAGTGGGAAACATTTCAATTTTTATTGCCGATTCAAAAATACTTATTAACTTACATAAAATTAACAAGTTACAATGCCACTCACTTTCAGGAGCAACCATTGACAAAAGCAGAGTTAGTAGAACTTATTGCCAAAGATTCTGGTGTTAATAATAATGACACTGCTGCAATTGTTAATCAAATTATCCAGAACATCAGTAATGCCCTGGTTTCTGGCGATAAAGTTGATTTGCGTGGGTTTGGTAGTTTTAAAGTAAAAACTATGGCTGCTCGCAATGCCCGGAACCCCAAAACCGGGGCAAAAGTTAAGGTTCCTGCGAAAAAAGTGCCATTCTTTAAGTGCTCGAATGAGTTGATTAACCAAGTCAATAAAGCAGGCCGTTAAAAAATATGCCAATACATGTTTGATTGTGCGGCAATTCTCTGCTATATTCTGTAGTTGTAGAATCTCAGGAGTTTACCGGGTTGACCCGGATCTGTATTTTCCGAGGTCGACCGAAAATAGATTTTGTATTTTGATTTCTCTGAAAGGTGGCTTCAATGCCTAATGGAAGAAAGCGTAAGCGTAAAAAGATCGCTACGCACAAACGCAAGAAGCGTTTGCGCAAGAATCGTCATAAGAAATAAATTTATGACTTAAATAGAGTCGGCACGTAAAAGTGTCGGCTCTTTTTTGTTTTGGTATGGTTTTAGCTAATGACACTGATATACAAATTGGTGGTTGGCAATATCTCAATTTTGAGGTATTACCTATGTAAAGGAGAATCACTATGAGTGACGGTGGCGAAAAAAGAAAAAGTCAAAGAATTGATGCAAATCTGAAGGTCGCAGTATCGCTTCCTCAGGCAGATGGCAGCAGCAAGGTAACCAACCTGGAATCTTTGAATATCAGTACTTCAGGTATCTACTTTAAGTCGGACCACTTTATTGAGCCAATGACTAAGCTGGGCATGTCTTTAGAGCTTCCTGTTGCTGGCGATGATTCCACAGAATCACCAGAAGCAAAATGTGAAGGCATAGTTGTTAGAGTACTTCCTGAGTTTGAAGCTGAAGGTATCAGCGATTATGAAGTTGCAGTATTTTTTACTCATATCGACGACAAGGGTCTCGACTATCTTGAGAACCATATTGCTTCAATAATGGCTGCCAGCTAACCATCGATATTGATCTGATTTGAATCAATTCAGGTGGTGGCAATATTCATAGTAAATGGTCGTATCCTTACCAATCGTGGTTTATTTTCTGTCATAGTCAGTTAGCTATTGTTTTTATATTTATTGTTAATACTGCAACAGACCCCCGAAATTACCCTTAATACCCCAAAGTAACCACATCAGACGAATTCTGATTTGCCTGGCACATCAATTGCGAACTGTGCTTGCTAGTAATTGTGTCCAATGGTGAAAGGTGCTGAAATGATTAAAGGCTTAAGAACAGCTGAAAAAGCAATGAATATCCAGCTTAATCGTACAAATGTACTTGCTAATAACCTGGCAAATGCAAATTCTGTCGGATTTAAGCAGCTGTTGATGAACGTTTCAGAGGAAAAACAAGATAACCAGAATGTAAATACTCCAGAGAGAATGGATTCAGCTAGGGATATGGTGCTGAATGTTCAGTCACCTCTCGATATGAGACAAGGTGCGTTGCGGGAAACCGGAAATGTGACTGATGTTGCAATTCGAGGCGAGGGATTTTTCAAGGTAAGTCGCGATGGTTCTGAGTTCTATACTAGGAACGGTTCGTTCACAATCAATTCTCAGCGACAACTTATAACGATGAATGGTGACACGGTTCAAGGAACTTCTGGTCCGCTGACCGTTCCTGATGGCGTGTTAGTGATCAGTGAGAATGGAACTTTGACTGTTGGCGAGCAAAGTGTTGGAAAACTGGAGCTGTATGCTTTTGAAAACACTGCTGACCTTGAGCTTGTGGGTGAATCCAGGTATAAGGTCGCAGAAGAAGTTGAGGCAAGGAAATTGAAAGCTGCTGAAGTTGATATCGCACAGGGAATGCTTGAACAAAGCAATGTAAATACAATCGATACCATGGTTGCAATGATTGCAGCCCAGCGCGCATTTGAACTCGAATCTAAAGTATTGGAATCAGCTGACAGGACACTGGATAAAGCAGTAAATGAGTTAGCTCGCAAGGCTTAAAAGCTGGAAGGATAAATTAACATGTTAAGAGCAATGACAACCGCAGCCTCCGGAATGAAGGCACAGCAGATGAATATCGACACGATTGCGAATAACCTGGCAAACGTCAATACTGCCGGTTATAAGAAAAGTCATGTCGAATTTCAGGATCTTCTTTATGAATCAGTAGTGCCAACTGGCAGAGGTTCAGGTGAAGCTGATCCTACTCGTGTTGAAATCGGTCACGGCGTCAAAATGGTTGCCACCAATAAAATTTATTCCCAGGGTCTGATCAGACAAACTGGTAATCCTCTTGATTTGATGATTGAGGGAGATGGGTTCTTCCAGGTTCGATTACCTGATGGGTCAGTTGGTTTCACAAGAGACGGTAGTTTCAAACTTGATGCAGAACGAAATATTGTTACATCGTCAGGGTATCGAATTGAACCGTCTATGCAAATTCCACTTGATGCAACAGATGTTTCGATTGCCCGCGACGGTACGGTTTCTGTGATGCTTGCTGGTGATACCGCAACTGTCCAGGAATTAGGTATAATCGAATTGGCAAAATTCCCAAACTCTGCGGGCTTGATAGCCAGGGGCGGTAATCTGTTCCTGGAGTCACCATCAAGTGGTAGACCTCAAGTAGGTAGATCAGGTGAAGAGGGAATTGGTGAAATTGCCTCTGGATTCCTTGAGATGAGTAATGTGGAAACTGTTGAGGAATTGGTAAGTATGATTTCTGCACAGAGAGCATATGAACTGAATTCCAAGACAATAAGTATTGCAGACGAAATGCTACAAACTGTTAACCGGATGAAGAGGTAATCAGTGAAACTGGCTGCTACAATTTTGTCGATACTGATAATTAACGCAAGTAGCGCTTTTGGTTGGACAGTTGACCTACAGCAGAGTGCTACTGTCAGTTCATCGAATATTAAATTGGCAGACGTTTGCAGCAACGATATTCCTGAAAAATATGCTGATATTATTCTCGCAGGAACTGGAGCTCCAGGAGCTAAGACCTGTATTTCCCGACAACAGATTTTGCGGAAACTGGTTTTTGCCAATGCTTCTGAAAAAGTCAGGTTCAAAGGGAATGATTACTGCACTGTAACAAGAGCTGGAAATCAAATTTCTAAGAACAAATTGCATCAAGTACTCATTGAAGAACTAACCAAATTATTACCAGACAAAAGTTTTGGAGCACCAGAATCTTCTATCGAATTGATTGGGCAATTACCTGAAGTGACAATGAGCTCAGGCTGGAATTTGTCACTTGATACTTCCCGAATTTTATCTCCTGGTAGAAATATTGTCCGTGTTCGACTGAATTCAGGCCAGCAGAATACGCGGTTCACTGTAACTGTTACCTGTCATATCTGGGGTGAAACAGCCTCAATTAATTCATTAACTAACAAGAGTCAACTAATAGAACCACATATGGTTAGCTGGTCATGGAGTGATCTTGCGATCACTGATAAAGCAACTGCAATCGGCAGAGAATCAGTAATTGGCATGGTTGCTGCCAAGAAACTAACCAAAGGGTTAATAATTCGCGAGCCGGATCTTAACGCAGTTCCATTGGTTCATCAGGGCGAACCAGTTGAAATGAAAATTGAAAGATCCGGCATCGCAGTCAGCGCTACTGGAGTAGCACGTCGAGATGGAGCCCTTAACCAGATAGTTCCAGTGAGAAGTGACATAGATGGTCGAATTGTTTCAGGGCGGGTAATTGGTCCTGGCCTGGTAGCATGGAGAAGATAATGAAAAAAGAACTAAAAGTAATAATCGGTTTTCTCGTGATGTTGGGCTCAATAGCACCAGCATTTGCCGTTGTTCCACTAATCGATCTGGAAGCCGGCACTTCTTTGGTAACCAACATGAAGGCACATAAAGTTGGTGACATAATTACCGTACTTATCACTGAGAATACTACCGCAAATGCATCGTCAAAAATAGATGCCAATAACAAGTCTGAAGTTTCCGGTGGTCCGGGTTTGGGAATTCTGGATGTTGTTACTGATTGGGGTCTGAACCTCGAAAACAAATATTCCGGTGATGGCAAGACTCAGAGGTCCGGAAATTTACAAGCTGAAATCACAGTCCGCATTGTTGAACAGATGCATAATGGTGATTTTAGAATCAATGGTAATCGCATGGTTGAAATTAATGGCGAACGCCAACTCATCGAAATTTCAGGAATTTGCAGGGCAAGAGACATAATGCCCGACAATACTATTTATTCCACTTACATAGCTGATGCAAGAATTGCTTATAACGGTACTGGTGTAGTTAACTCGTCGAGTGAACCAGGTGTTGTAACTAAACTTGTGAACTGGTTATTCTAGGAAGGTTAATCTGATGCTGGGATCATTTAAAAAACGATTTGTGTTTGGTTTATCACTGGCCGCCTTGTTGACAGTAGCTGTTGCAAGTAATGCTCTTGCTTCGCGTGTGAAAGACTTGGCAATCCTTGAAGGCATTGAGAAAGAAGCTTTGCTTGGATACGGTCTGGTAGTAGGTCTAGGTGGTACTGGTGATGGCCAAAGCACTGAATACACAGTCTCTTCATTGACTGCAATGCTGGAACGTCTGGGAGTTACCGTCGACCCAAATGCTATCAAGTTAAAAAATGTAGCCGCAGTAATGGTAACTGGCAACCAGGACGGTTTTGCAGCTCCTGGTAGCAGGCTTGATGTAACTGTGTCATCTCTTGGTGATGCTTCAAGTCTTGAAGGTGGTATTTTAATAATGACACCAATGAAGGGTGTCGATGGTAAAGTTTATGCACTTGCACAGGGTAGTATCTCCATTGGTGGATTCAATATTCGTAGTGGAGCAGGTAATTCATTCCGAAAAAATCACTCAACAGTAGGTATGATTCCCAACGGCGCAAAAGTTGAAAACAGGATGCAAAGTGAATTTATGACTAGTGGCCAAATGGCCTGGTTACTGCACAGTCCTGATTTTTCGACGGCTCAAAGTGTAACAAATGCCATTAATAAAGTTTTCGGAGGGAAAGTTGCCAAAGCTCAGGATGCACAGCGAATTGTTGTGAATGTTCCCGAGTCATTTATTGAATACCCTGTCGATTTTATTTCAAGAATGGGATCAATTTCTGCTGAAAGCGATCAGGTAGCTCGTGTAGTTATCAATGAACGCACTGGTACAATTATTGTTGGTGATGGTGTTGTGTTGCGTGCAGCTGCTGTTGCACATGGTAATCTGAAAGTCGTTGTCAAAACTTCTTTCGATGTTTCGCAACCAAACTCATTTAATGAGAGTGGACAAACAGTTGTAACTCCAGAAATTACAACAGATGTAGATGAGGGTAATGCGTCAGTTATTCACATCCCATATACTGGAACAGTTTCAGATGTTGTAAAAGTCCTCAACGAAGTTGGCGCAAGTCCTCGCGATATAATTGCAATTTTACAAGCACTTAAACTATCCGGTTCGCTGCAGGCTGAACTGGTGATTATGTAAGGTGAGCAATTGAAGATTCAGAATGGCAATCAACCTGCAATCAATAAAGTCGATAAGACACAAATCGAGCAGCAAAAGATTAAGAAAATTGCTGTTCAATTTGAATCGCTGTTGATGAATACAATGCTCAAGACAATGCGCTCAACAATACAATCTTCAGATCTAATTGATAACGATGGTGAAATCAGACATTACCGCGAAATGCTCGATACTGAATATTCAAATGCTTTGGCTGGAAATGGAAGTGGATTAGGTATTGCAGATATGATAATCGAA
>JABIBH010000291.1 GCA_018652925.1 bacterium
AAAGGAAATATGCCTGATCTTTTTTAGAGTCGATCCCCTTATGAAGTTGGCCATTGATAACTCTGACATAGTGTCCAGTAGCAACAAAATCACAACCCATTGTATCGGCCAGCTTAAGTAACTGAGGGAAACGAACAAATGTGTTGCAATCCACACAAGGATTTGGTGTAAAACCAGCAGAATATGTTTCAACAAATGGATCAATAACCGATGCTTTAAAATCGACTTCAACATTGCTCACAAGATGATCCGAATCAAATCTGGCGGCAAGTCTGCGAGAAGATTCTATTGCTTCCAATGAGCAGCAAGACCTGTTGTCATCGCCACCGTATGTGTCATCGCCAAGACAAAAATTCTTCAGTGTCACGCAATGGACTTCACAGCCAAGATGTTTGAGCAATGCAAGTGCAACACTACTGTCTACACCACCACTAATGCCTAGCAAAACAGAAGCACCGGCAGGAATCGACCGGTGCATTTCTGGATTTATTTCAAGAGGAAAACTCATCGCTCACCTGTTGCTAATGTTTACTCTTGGACGAGCTGGCTTTTGACGCTTTTGAACCAAATTTCTTCTTCTTTAATTCTTCAGGCGTATCGGAATTCATCAAGTCATCAATAACCTGAATATTTTCACGGGATATTTTGCCCACATCTCCATCAGGATCATACTTGGCAGCCAATTTCCACTCGATAATAGCTTCTTTGTAGATTTTTGTCTCTGCGAACATTATACCAAGTTTGTAATGAGCGATTGCACATTCCGGATCATTATCCAGGACAGTCTGGTACTGCTTTATTGCACCTGTTAAATCTTTTTTCTTGAAAAGCAAAGAACCAAGATTAACTCTTGAATTCACTTCAGTTGAATCAACTTCAATAGCTTTCAGATAATATTTTTCAGCTTGAACTACGGCATTTCTGGATTCGATACTTCTCATTTCGCCCAGTTCATCCCAAACCAGTCCAGCATTTGCATAAGCATGAACAAACATCGTGTCCGCAGCAGCAGCCAGATCATAAAAGACCAAAGCTGAATCAAGCAGCGCTTTACACTCTAAAGTGATGACACCTTTCTGGGCAGTTTTCATTACCCCAGCTTTGTCATACATTATATTGCCAAGCTCCCAGAGTCCGTAATGAGCCTGTTCCGGATTTTCGGTGATAAACAGCTGTAGTGCTGCCTGTTGCTCTGCTTCCGGCATTTCTCGAATAGGATCCAGGACAAGGTCCAGCTCCGATTTTGTGACATCGTTGCACCCTGAAAGCATTCCCATAACCAAAAACAGCATAATTAATGTTAGTTTTGTCTTCATTGCTACCACCATTTCTCTAGTCCTGTTACCGAAACAGTCATCCGTAAATACTTATCCTCAACACCATGTTTCTGCATGTCCCCAGCCCATCCATACGACAAGGCAAAGTCCAAGTGACCATCTTTACTTTTGAAAGGAAATCCGGAACCAACAGAAATCCGATTCTCCATTATTTCTTCATTGTTTACTGTGTAATTCCATTTCTGTCTACGGAATCCAAAGCGCAGAGGCAAGTTTGAAAATCCCCCGCGTCGTTTTGTTGCAGAAAGTCTTTCAGCACCGACACCAAAAGTCCAGCCATCAGTCATTTGATCTTCATAAACAGGATTACCTGTATAACCACTCATTGGCTGGCTTTCAAATTCGAATCCAAAACGTAGTCGATCAGCAGGCTTGACAGAAGCTCCAGCATTCCAAACAGCTGGCAAATGCCATTTATGTTCCGAGACAACATTTCCAGCTACACCTGTCATCTCATATGTTCTGGTAATATCCCAATCGTGGGCAGTTGTATAGGAAGCACCCAGTGTAAACATTTCCGATGGAGTCAAAAGAACAGAGAATGTACTGGAGAGTCCACCTATTTCATCAGTTCTGATCTCAGTTGTAGGTCGATAAATTGGATTATTGTTATTGTCAACTGGATCAGTAAATGAATCAGTTGCCCTTTCCCTGATTGTTCCCTGTACAAGGTTCAGGCTGGCTCCAACTCTTATCATGTCGTTGTCTGCGCAGACCGGTAAAACAAACGACACCCCCAACGGAACTTCAAACTGAGTTCCATCACGCCGGAAATAAGCAATACCTGCTATCTCTACAGTTCCTG
>JABIBH010000292.1 GCA_018652925.1 bacterium
AAATCAGTGATGTTTTTGACGATACCTTTGCGTACCTGATCTTTATCCAATTCAGCCATAAGATCTGATTTTTTGGATTCGCGCTCTTTTTCAAGAACAACGCGACGACTCACAACAACATTGCGACGACGTTTGTTTTTCTTAATGATTTGGCAGTTGATTTCAGTTCCGATAAGATCATCAAGATCTGGAACTTGACGCAAGGCAACTTGTGAGCCAGGCAGGAATGTATCGACATTCCACAACTTGACTACGAGTCCACCCTTGATGCGACGGTCAACAAGACCAGAAACAATATCGCCATTCTCATGAGCTACTTTTATTTTGTCCCAGACTTTCAGGAAGTCAGCACGTTCCTTGGAAAGAACAACAAGACCGTCCTGGTCTTCGATGCTTTCCAAAAATACATCAAACTCATCACCTTCTGAAAGGCCTTCAGTCTGCTTAAACTCTTCAATCGGGATAACGCCTTCACTTTTGAAGCCGATGTTCAGAAGAACTTCGTTTTCCCTGACTTCAACAACAGTACCGAGTAAAATCTGACCTTGACGAATCTCGTTCAAAGTCTCCTCGTAACCGTTTAATAGTGACAGCATTTCATCATCGCTGAGTTCTATTTCATCATCTTCGATATACTCTCGGTTGACGATAACAGTGCGATCAAGTTCTTTTGTCAATTTTGGCGTTGTTGCCAACATTGCAGAACCGGTTTTGTCCTCTGATCCTTCAAAATCAACAGGACGGTTCTCGGTTGCGGAAGGATCAGCGTTAAATGCTTGATCCCCCTCATTGGGGTTCGAATTCATGGGTTATTTCCTCCTAAGAAACATATTTACCCGAGTTTGGAGTCGAGTATGACGGTATAATACATGCTAAATGGCATAATTGCAAGGTTCTCAGTGTAGTTATTTATGTTTTCTAAAAGTTAATTTCTCTTTTTTTGCAGCATAAATCCGCTGCCAACTGGTCTGTTCCTTCTCCCAGTTAGTAAGCGGTGTCTCAGAAAAGGTTCGATCCTGCATTTCACGGTAAATATTGTCAAATAATGAGCTTATTCGTTTATTTATAGCTCTGCGGTCAAGTATTTCAACTAAATGCGGCAGTGCATCCATGAAAACAGGGCGTTCTACCCTGATCTCAAGAGGTGAACGAATAGATCCGCCTGGTTGAGGTTCTGTTGTTCCTCTGACAAAAATAGGTACTGTTGGAGCTCCAGATCGTTGAATGAGAATAGCCAGACCACCACGAACCGGTCCAGGTTCCCCAAGAGGTCTGCGCATTCCTTCAGGATAAAATTTGATGCATTTACCCGCATCCAGCGCCTCGGCAGCCCGGTCAAATGCCGATGGATCATATGCAGCTCGTTTTATCGGAATAGTGTTTACAAAAGCGTATAAATGATTCATAGGCCATGGTTTGAACAGCTCTTCCTTGGCAACAGCACAAATTGCTCCCAAACCATGGAAAGTACCGCCAATAAGAGGTGGATCCCAGAGACTGATGTGATTTGGTGCAATTATGAATCCCTGTGGGCGGACCAGATTCTCCCTGCCAAAAGTTTTTGCGCCAACAAAGCGCAACAGAGTATTCATACCTGTGACAACCATTTTATATTTCAGTGTCGGTGAAGCGATGGGCAAATGTTTTTCAGGCAGTTTAGGTAAGCTTCTTTCAATAACAAAAAGAACAATTTCTGCAGACCTTGCCAGTTGTTCAGCATGGGTCATATTGCTGTTATCGACTACTTGTGCATCAGGAGAAATAGTAAGTGGCGATTCTTTGCGTTCACTGTCCAGTTTATCACGTCGCGTAATATCTTCTTTTACTGCATCAAGATTTGACTCAACTCCCCTTTTTGAAATTTGCTTGTGCCTGCGTACAGCTCTGGTTTCAACGGAAGCATCCAGATAGATTTTCACATCGGCCAGTGGAAATACTACTGACCCAATGTCCCTTCCTTCCATGACAACACCGGTAGAACGGGAAATTGAACGCTGAAGATTGACCATCTCTCTTCTTACTGCAGCGTGAGAAGCAACGGATGAAACTTGCTCCTCGATTGCAGAATTTCTGATTTCAGACGAGATGTCCTTTGAGTTCCACTTGACAACTGTTGATTTTGAACCTGAATCAAGAGTCAAGTCCGAGTTTGCCAGGAGTTCTGCAAGTGTATCTCCGTCTTCGAAATCGATTTTATTTTGTTCAGCAGCCCAGGTGAGTGCGCGGTACATTGCACCAGTATCTACATAAAGCAATCCAAAGTGCTCTGAAAGTTGTTTTGCCAGTGTCGATTTGCCAGAGCCAGCAGGGCCATCGACAGCGATAACTGTCTCAGCAGGCACACCGGATTCAGGCATAACCGGAAGTTCTAAATCATAGATATATTTCAACGAATCTGTCCAATCGCGCGAACTGTTACATTATTTGTTTAAGTGCTTCAATGCACTTCCGATTTTCTTCAGGCAGACCAACACTGATTCGGATAGCACCATCGCCAAGTCCAAATGCATTCATCGGCCTGACAATAACACCCAGTTTAAGAAGCTTTTGTTGCAATTCAGTTGCATTGCAAGGGCATCTTACCAACAAAAAGTTTGTTTGTGAAGGTGTTACTTCAAGCCCCAGGTTAGTCAGCTCTTTAGCAAGTTCATCCATCCAGGTTTTGTTATGATCCGCTCTGGCTTTCACTTCATCGTCAAGCTTGAGACAGGCAATTGCTGCAACTTGAGCAAGAGAGTTAACGTTGAACGGCTCGCGTGTTTTGTGAAGTTCTTTAATCAGGTTGGGATGTCCAAAAGCATAGCCCACCCTCAATCCTGCAAGAGAGTATATCTTTGAGAATGTACGGGCGATCACAATATTTGGATACTGACTTAACATTGATGCAACATCCGGGTAGTCATCAGCAACTACATATTCGTAATATGCCTCATCGACAAGAACCACAACATTATCAGGAATCCTCTCCATGAATTTACTGAATTCAAAGGAAGTGTTATATGTTCCGGTCGGGTTGTTGGGATTGCAAACAATGACCATCTTCGTTTTTTCATCGACAGCATCAGCCATAGCTTCAAAATCATGTCGATCTTCGCTATCGAGTTGAACTTTTTTCCCACATTCAAAGTGCACCGCAGTAGTCAGTGGATAAACGATGAAGCTGGGGTACGGAAATACTACGTTTTCACCTGGAGAAATAAGTGCCCTGATCAACATATCGATGATTTCATTGGAACCATTACCCAGAATTAATGAATCATTTGAAATGTTAAGTTTTGCTGCAAGAGCAGACGTGAGTTCATGACAGGCAGCATCTGGATAGCGGTTGAGATCAACGGCAGCCTCTTGCACTGCTTTGACAGCAGCAGCCATCGGTCCTTCAGGGTTTTCATTACTTGCCAATTTTACTATGTCAGTGATGCCTAATTCCCTTTCAACTTCACTGATCGGTTTACCTGGAGTGTATGGACGCGTTTCTAAAATGCCTTTGCGCAACAAAGATTTAAAATCTATGAACCGAGACTTTGCTACTGGACTTTTCATCACTTGGCTCCAATCGCTTCTCTGAGTTTTGAGAGTTCGACTTTACTAAGTATCCTAAATTCTCCAACCGGGAGTTTACCTAATTTGATAGGGCCAAACTCTATTCTGTGGAGATCAATTACCTGAAGATGCAATAGTTTGAACATACGTCTTACCTGACGATTGCGACCTTCATGTATGGAAAATATCATACTTTGTTTATCAGCTGACAAATCAGTTATTTTCGATGGTCTGCATTTTCTGCCATCAATAGCAAGGGCCCCACTTGTAAGTGCTTTATAGTCAGCTTCTGTCAATGGACTATGGATGTAGACGATGTACTTTTTCCAGACACCACTGTCGGGAAGCATTAATTGCTGAGCAAGCATGCCATCATTGGTCCAGATCAACAGGCCACTTGAATCTGCATCTAGTCTGCCAACTGGTATTATGCTTTCATCCAGAGAATGTTCAGTCCTGAACGTGAGGAGCGATTTACGTTTGTCCTGTTGTGCAAGAGATGAAACAACATTGACTGGCTTATGGAATGCGTAGCAGGACCACTGGTCAGGTAACGACAATATGTTGCCATCAAAAGCAACTTCATCCTGATAAGGAATAATTTTGCGACCTGGCGATAACTCAACTGTACCATTGACAGTAACACGACCGGCTGCAACGAGCGGTTCAACACTTCTGCGGGATCCACAACCACTTCGGGCCAGGAACCTGTTCAGTCGTATTTCAGGATTATCATTCTGCTGGTTCTGATTCGGCATCTTGTTGCTCGTTTTCTTCTGTTGTCGCATCCTCAGATGCGATTGCAGCATAGATAATTTCGTCACCTTGAATAGAGATTGTTTCAAAATCCTCATCTGTAACAACTTCACCCAACTGGCGGGCAAAGTCATTCAAACGGTCACGATCATCGGCAACTTCTTCCAATTCAGGCAACGATGGCAATTGATGTAGACCATTAAGTCCCATGTAATTCAAAAACTCTCTGGTTGTGCCATATAAAATTGGATTTCCAATTGCATCGCTCCTGCCAACTACATTAATCAGACCGCGCTCAACCAGAGTAGATAAAACTCCACTAACCTGCACGCCCCTGATATCTTCTCCTTCAAGTCTGGTAACCGGCTGCCTGTACGCAATAATTGCAAGAACTTCAAGTGCGGCCTTGGAGAGACGGATAAACCGACGTCCACGATACAGCTTTTGCACAATGTCGATATATTCAGGACAGGTAGCCAGTTGCCAACCGCCACCAAATTCAACAATTGAAAAGGCTCTTCCCTGCTGTTTATATTCTTCTGTTAGTTCATTGATAGCAGTTCGGATTTCTTTCGATTCAGCATCGGTAATTATAGACTTCAATTTTGCAATTGTCAGTGGTGTGTCAGTTGCAAAAAGTAGTGCTTCAAGTTTATTCTTCATTACTCATCTCCAGGACACCTTCATTAATTTCAGGAATCCACTTCAGCCATATTGGGCCATTTGTTTCAGTTTGCATGATATTGATTTTGGACTGTTTGCTCAACTCCAGAATTGCTACAAAAGTTACAACGACTTCCATTTTAATCGAGTCATTTTTGAATAGTTCATCAAAGCGAACCGATTCACCATTGGACAACTTTTCCTGTAACAACTCAATTTTCTGGCTGACTGTGAATACAGCATTATTGACAGTGTGGCCAGTTGTTGATGTAACACGTTCGATAATCCCCGAAAGAGCACTCAACAACTCAAACATATTAAGGCGCAGTTTGGGGGGTTCAGCTTCTTCTTTCATAAATGGATAGCGGTGTGTTCTGACATGCAGTTTCCCGCGCTCTGCCTCAAGTTTGTTAAAATCAGATGCAGCATCTTTGAAACGTTTATATTCAAGAAGACGACGAACTAGTTCAGCACGTGGATCCTCTTCATCGATTTCATCCGGACCTGCCTTGATAGGCAGAAGCATTCGCACCTTGATACGAGCCAACGTTGCTGCCATTACAATAAATTCACCAGCTGTTTCAAGCGAGAGAGCCTTTATGACATCGATATATTCCAGGTACTTGTTTGTGATATATGAAATAGGGATATCGTAAATGTCGATTTCATCTTTGTGGATCAGGTAAAGCAACAGATCCATCGGTCCGTTAAAAGATGACAGTTCAACACGCCATGCTTCACTGGAACGAAAATATTCCAGATCGTCAGGGAGTTCCCAACTGATTTCATTGGTTGTGGCTGGATTCTGGTCACTCAATTTATTACCCGATTCCCATTGATTCGCGAACAGTTGCAAGTGTTAAAGCAGCAGCTTCTCTGGCCTGTGTATTTCCGTGTTCAACTATTTCATCAACCAGAGCAGGTTTTCCTTCATAATAAATTCTGCGTTCCCTGATATCAGCAAAGTATTCTACAACCGAATCTGCGAGTTGATTCTTGCAGGCAACACAACCACGTGCTGCGCTGCGACATTCCTGTGCAGTCAATTCTGCATCGTCCTGGGCGAACTTTTGATAGTAGCTGTAAATTGCACAAATATCAGGATTTCCAGGGTCAGTCAATTTCAATCTATCAGGATCAGTGAACGTTGTTTTAAGGCTTTTCCTGATTTCATCTTCAGAAGCACAAAGCGCAATGGTGTTGCCAAGAGATTTGCTCATCCTCTTGCCGTCAGTCCCCGGGAATCTGCTGAACTTTGTAACAAGTCCCTCAGGTTCTGGAAATACTTTCCCAAAGTGGTGATTATAGCGACGGGCAATTTCGCGGGTCAATTCAATATGTGGCAATTGATCCTCGCCTACAGGGACAGCATCAGCTTTATAAGCCAGAATGTCAGCAGCTTGCAGGACTGGATAGCCAAGGTGTCCGTAACTGATTTCGCCCTGCATTTTCAGGTCGCGAATTTGTTCCTTGAAAGTGGGATTGCGTTCTAATCGGCCCATGGAAATCATCATACTGAAAATGAGATACAGTTCTGCGTGTTCCTTGATTTCAGACTGAATAAACAGTACAGATTTATCTGGATCAAGCCCCGCAGCAAGCCAATCGATTATCATTTCACGGCTGTTTTGCTTTATCTCGGGAACTTTGTCCAATGCAGTTGTCAGAACATGCCAGTCGGCGACCATGAAAAAGCATTTGTAATCGTCCTGAAGTTTGACCCAGTTTTCGAGTGCACCTGTATAATTACCCCAATGTAATAAACCTGTTGGGCGGTTACCGCTAAGTATTGTTTTCTTGTGCAAGGATGTACCTTTCCTGACTTGTTATGGATCAATCCAATTCCAACTGAACATTATCATTGCTGACAGCTTGTGTCAAAGCAGGGTTACTATTTTCTCGCTCGTGGATGAGCATTGAGATAAGCCTCGGTGATGAACGATTTGTCTATATGAGTATAAATCTCAGTTGTAGAGATATCGGAATGCCCGAGAAGCTCTTGCACAACTCGGAGATCTGCCCCGCCCTCAAGAAGATGTGTTGCATATGAATGCCTGAAAGTATGCGGTGTAATTTTGGTATCAATGCCAGCAGCATGGCAATACTTCTTAATTATCTTCCACACAGAAACTCGTGATAATCTACCACCACGCAGATTCACAAAAAGAGCTTTACCGTCACAATTATTAATCTGAGTCCGATTTGATCTGATCCAATTTTTGATAGCAACGCATGCCGGTCCACTGACCGGAACAATTCTCTGCTTGTCACCTTTGCCTTTGACCCTTAGAAATTCGCTTTCAAGATCAATGTCCAGAATATCGATTCCACATAGCTCCCCAACTCGAATCCCACAACCATACAAAGTTTCCAGAATTGCTTTATCCCTGCTCCCGCCAATGGTGGAATAATCTATACAGTTGATAATCTTATCAATAACATTAGCCGATAATACAGTTGGCAATTTGCGTTGTGATTTAGGAGTAAGAACAGTCAGCAGAGGGTCTACTTTAAGCACTCCCTCACTGATAAGATAACTATGAAAACTGCGCAGAGTTGAAATCATGCGAGCTCTGGATCTTGGGCCCAGCCTTTCAGAGCAATGCAAAAAGTATTCTCTGTATTTGTTACCACTCATTTTCGATGGACAGTAGCAACTGTTCTTTAAAGCCCAGGAGCGAACTTGTTTTAAATCACGGGCATACGAATCGATACTACTTGCTGCCAAACCCTTTTCGGCACTTGCATAGCTCAAGTAATCGTCGATATGATCGTCCCATGAATTATTGGGCAAGGTTGCCTCCGGAATTGAAATATTCGAAAATACGCAGGACATCAGTTTTACTTAAACCTCTGACCTCGGAAAGGCTTTTCACAGATGCAGTGCGAATGACATCAACCGAATCAAAGTGATGAAGAAGTGCCATCTTTTTTACCTGGCCAATTCCAGGTATGTCATCAAGAGCAGATTTTGTAACGCTTTTGGCCCTTAATTGCCGATGATATGTGATTGCAAATCGATGCGCTTCATCTCGCACATATTGCAATAGATGTATAGCAGGGCTTGAAAGAGGAAGCAATACCGGAGGTTTGTTTTCTCTTATTATTTCTTCTTTCTTTTTCGCAAGACCAATCAGTTGTACTGAATGCAAACCAAGTTCTGTTAACACCGATCTGGCAGAAGAAAGCTGACCTTTCCCACCATCTACGACTACTAAATCGGCCGGAGCCAGTTCTTTTTCAATCAAACGTTTGTAATAGCGTCGAACTACTTCTCTCATCGATGCAAAATCATCAATACCATCTACAGTTTTAATTCTGAATTTGCGGTAACGTTTCTTCAACGGCTCGCCGTTTTTAAAATAAACCAATGAGGCAACAGTCTCTTTGCCCTGAAAATTGGAGATATCAAAGCACTCAATTGTTTCAGGAACAGATTCAAGTTCCAGCGCTTTCTGCAAATCAATAGTTCTGCCAGGCTTTATCGATTTGTGTGATAACGATTTTGCCATGTACTCATTCAGTCTCCAGGTGGCATTGTCAGTAGCCATTTTTACAGTTTTCAGTCTGGAACCTCTTTGTGCAAAACCAATAGTAACCGATTTCTTATTCAGGTTTGATAAGTGCTTTGCCCAAGTATCTGCATCT
>JABIBH010000293.1 GCA_018652925.1 bacterium
CGATGTTGCATTTCCCACTTACCCTGATGGGTTTCCAGAAGATGTTATTTCCAAGTTTACTGAATTGACCGGTTATGAAGTTATCGGCAACAAGGCAGCTTCTGGAACAGATATAATTGATGAGCTGGTTGAAGAACATATCAAGAGTGGCAAGCTGATAGTGTATACTTCGGCAGATTCGGTTTTCCAGATTGCAGCTCATACTGACATAGTTCCGCTGGAGGAATTGTATCGAGTTTGTGATATTACCAGAGAGTTTTTACAGCCACCTCATAAAATGAGTCGTGTAATTGCCAGGCCGTTTGCAGGGAACAATGGCGAATTTGCCAGAACTCCCGATCGTAAAGATTATTCAGTCATCCCTCCGGAATCACTCATACTTAAACAACTTGAAAATGCTGGTGTGGAAGTAGTTGCGATTGGCAAGATAAGCGATCTTTATGCAGGATTTGGTATATCAAGAAAACTTGTATCCAAATCCAACGCTCAAGGGATGAGTGTACTGGAAGAGCTTTATGCTCAGGAAACTGAGACCGATAGATTGATACTTCTTAATCTTGTAGATTTTGATATGCTTTGGGGGCATCGGAATGATCCCCAGGGGATGGCAAAAGATCTTGAGACCTTTGATAAGTGGTTTGGTTCATACCTTCAAACTTTGCGCAATGATGACTTGTTGTTGTTGACCGCAGATCATGGCAATGACCCAACTTCCGGAAGTAGTGACCATTCCCGCGAGTATGTTCCTGTTATCGGAATGATAAAAAGCAATCCTGATGGAACTGACTTGGGGACTCGAAATTCATTTGCTGACTTCGGCAAGACAGTAGCCGATTATTTTAATATTCCTGGAGAATTTCCTGGAACAAGTTTTTTAGATCAGATTAGAGGGAAGTGATGAAAAAAGAACTCATCGATGCAGCTCGTGATGTTATGCAATTCAGTCATTCTCCATATTCTCTTTTTAGAGTTGGAGCAGCTGTACTTGGTGACGATGGCAAAGTATACACCGGCACGAACGTTGAAAATGCCAGCTATGGACTTTCGATTTGCGCTGAACGGGCTGCAGTGCTGAAAGCTATTGCCAATGGCGTAAAATCAATTTCTGCATGTGCAGTAACTACTGATACCGCAAAGCCAGCAGCTCCGTGTGGTGCTTGTCGACAAGTATTGTTGGAGTTTGGGCCAAATATGGACATCTACCTTTCTGGAAAATCTTCAGATATTGTCGATGTCAACTTGTCTGATTTATTACCAATGCCATTTACATCGTCTGAATTGGAGTAAGTTTTGGATTTAGTAAAATTGATTGAAAAGAAAAAGAGAAAACAGGAATTAACACAAAATGAAATCAAAGAACTGATAGAGGGATTTACTTCAGGCTCAGTTCCCGATTATCAGATGTCTGCATTCTTGATGGCTACCTGGTTTAACGGAATGACTGAAGATGAGATTACAGCACTGACTGCCTCAATGATTGCTTCTGGAGAGGAACTGGATACCAGTCCACTGGGAGAGTTTTCTGCCGACAAGCACAGTACAGGTGGAGTAGGAGACAATGTAAGTCTGTTGTTGGCGCCACTGGCTGCAGCATGTGGGTTAAAAGTACCTATGCTATCCGGCCGAGGCCTTGGTCATACAGGCGGTACCCTGGATAAACTTGAAGCTATTCCTGGTTATCGTATCGATATGTCCAATGAAGAATTTCTTGATATTACAAATAGAGTTGGTTGCGCAATTATTGGCCAGAATAAAGACATCGCACCTGCCGATGGTAAAATCTATGCTATGAGAGATGTTACAGGGACAGTTGACTGTGTTCCTTTGATTACTGCCAGTATTATGAGCAAAAAACTGGCTGCAGGCCCCAAAACAATAGTGATAGATCTCAAGGTAGGTTCCGGTGCATTTATGACCAGTATCGATGCAGCACGTGAACTGGCTGAATCAATAGTAAGAGTTGGTAGATTGTGGGGCAGGAACATGTCGGTGACTTTTTCCGATATGTCACAGCCACTTGGAGTGGCAGTTGGTCACGCCAACGAAACGATTGAAGCTTTTGAAGCACTCAGACCTGAAGGATTGGAGAATGCTCCCAGAGATCTGGTTGATCTTACTATCGATCTTGTTGTTTCAATGCTGACAACTTCCGGGAAATGTGCAAACACGCAAGAAGCCGAAAAACTTGTCAGAGATGTATGGTCTCAGGGGAAAGCTTTTTCCAAAATGATTGAGTGGGTAGAAGCTCAAGGTGGGCAAATCGATCCATCCAGGCCAGACTTTGGATTGGTAGTTGCTCCTGAATTATTTGTAGTTAAAGCTGAACAAGCTGGTTTTGTGCAAAAAATAGATTGCAGGGCAATAGGGCTTTCATTAAGACCCCTTAACGGCGCCAGAAGCTCAGTTGATGATAAGCTTGACTTGAGCACCGGTGTGGAATTTCTGGTTGCAATAGGGCAGGAACTTGCTGTTGGTCAAGATATTGCGATAATCAAGGGATATGATGAAACTGCTGGTCAGCAAGTTGCGTCGATGATTCAGAATGCTGTTGAGATATCTGCAGATGCAGCAGGTAGCCAGGACTTGATTATCGATAAAATCTAGAGGCCAAATTCATCTTCTTCACTATCGAGTGTATTGAAATCCCGGTTCAGACCCTCAAAGTCTTGCAATGTGCCTCCATGCATATCACATGTGCGTTGAGGAAAGTTGTTTTCCAGAAATACTTCAGATTTGGTTGAGTCGCAGTTTGTGGTGGCGAGCATGCTTGAACGCAGGCAAACCAATCTATCTACAATACCTTTTGGTCGCACAAAAGGTTCATCAGGTTTGTTACCAGTAATTTTACCCATGTAATCCGCCCAGATCGGCATTGCCATATGTGCCCCTGTGCCGTGCTTACCCATCGATACTTTCTTATCAAAGCCAACCCATACACCAGCAGCATAGCTTGGAGTAAAGCCCACAAACCAGGCATCGGTGTAGTTGTTGTATGTACCAGTCTTGCCAGCGCCAGTTTTTGTGAAACCACGCCAGCGGGCTCCTCGTGCAGTTCCTTCTTCCAAAGTTGAGGCCATAAGGCTACACATCATATATGCAGTTGCAGCATCCAGAACTTCAGTTTGTTGAATCAGGTTCTCTTCCAGGATTTCTCCATCAGCAGTTTCAACTCTTGTTATAAAGTAAGGTTCTACTCGAACACCATGATTGGCAAAAGCTGCATAGGCTGAGACCATCTCAAAAAGGTTGACTTCGCCAGCTCCAAGAGCAAGGGCATGCACTGCAGGTAATTCAGTCTTTACGCCAAGCCTTCGTGCTTGAGCCAGAACAGGGCCTACTCCGAAATCATTTATAAGCTTGGCAGTAACAACATTTTTAC
Source organism: bacterium (assembly GCA_018652925.1). Classification (GTDB taxonomy): domain Bacteria; phylum Krumholzibacteriota; class Krumholzibacteriia; order LZORAL124-64-63; family LZORAL124-64-63; genus JABIBH01. Next base: position 3,380 of record JABIBH010000293.1, read on the forward strand.
TCCTGCTAAGACCGTAGCGCAGAGTTATTTGACCCATAAACTTGTTGTTGAAATTTTTCGGCCTCCACAGGCTTACACCGGTATCTATAACAACGGGAGAGTCCAGTAGAAGAGAGCTAGGCATATAACCATGTTCCAGGGCAGTCAGATAAACAATCGGTTTGAATATTGAACCAGGTTGTCGGTTTGCCTGCATGGCAAGATTGAATTTATAGTCGTCATATGATCTTCCACCATAGAGAGCCAGCACTGCACCGGTTCTAGTATCGATTAGAACTGATGCGCTTTGCAAGTAATCAATGGAAGCAGGTCTCTGGCCTTCAGCAGAGAGACTGTCAAATTTGGCGCGGGTCATTTCAAAATTATTTTCCGCTTCCATTTTCAGTAAATGAGACTCTGCAGCAGCGTCCATCCATTGTTGGTATTGCGGTATCATTGTAGTTGTTACTTTAAGGCCATCGGTGTAAAGGCCATCGTAACCATATCTTGCTTCAATCTGTCGACGTATCTCTTCTATGAAATAGCTGCCCTGTTTGTCTCTTGCTTCACGATTCCCACTTGAATCAACAGTTTTAACAGGTGTTTCATTAATAATTGAAGCTTCAGCGCTTGTCAGAGAACCATTAGCAACCATCGATATTAAAACAATGCGTCTTCTTTCATAGGCTCTGTCCAGGTGCCGAAAAGGAGAGAAGGTGGTAGGTCGGTTGGGTACTCCCGTTATCAATGTCATTTCGGCATCATTGAGATCCCAGACATCTTTATTGAAAAAGTAGTTGGCCGCTTCCTGAACTCCGTATACCCCACTTCCAAAGAGTACTTCGTTGAGATACATTTCCAGAATCTCATCTTTGCTGTAAGTTTGTTCAATCTGAATTGCAAGAATGACTTCTTTAATCTTACGTGTGTATGTTTTTTCATTATCGAGAAAAACATTTTTCGCAAGTTGCTGGGTGATGGTGCTGGCTCCCGGACGTGTATTTGTTGTAAGATTTACCCAGACGGTTTTAATAATTCTTATCGGATCTACACCATAGTGACTGTAAAAACGTTTGTCCTCTATGGCTAGAAAAGCTTGCTGAAGCCTGGTTGGAATTTTTGAAAGAGGTACTATAGTTCGCTTTTCTCTATAGAATTCTTTTATCGTATCACCAGTCGCAGAATATACAACAGTCTTACGAGGAGGCTCAATTGATCGGATCACAGAAAGCGATGGAAGGTCTTTGGATAGTTCCTGAAGTTGCCAAACTCCAGCCCCAGCAAGAAAAAGGATGAGTCCAGTTACTAGCAGTACTGAGATTCTTCCAGTATATTTAGGTAGTGTTGTGTTCAGTAAGTTCTTCATGATACCGCGTAAATTAAACTAGTTTCCTCATAAGAGCAACTGTATAAACAGGGTCTGAAAAAAGGAGTTTCATTTTTTTTCAAAAAAGTGCTTTTTCTTTTTGACAAGTGAACAAATGGGGGCTAGTTTACCGCTCCGTTGGTTGAGTGACTTGTTGCTTCGACTAACAGATCTGAAAACTGGTAACGGTTTGAGGCTCTACAGGTAAGTTAAGTTTTCTAAAAAGAATTTGCTTGACTTCTTTTTTAGCCTGTAGTA
>JABIBH010000294.1 GCA_018652925.1 bacterium
CGAAGTTGTTACAAGTGTATCGCAACAGTAAAACTTATGTCGTTACTGTTCCAGACCAATTTTCAAGAAATACCAATAAGATGTCGTATTTCACATGAATCATTTTGACTATCAATTTGAATTGCGACAACATCGAATCGCACATTTTGCCAATTAAGATCTTTATTCTCTGCAAGATAACTCCTCGCAGCGCGCCTCATTCTTATTAACTTGGTTTTTGTTACCGCCTCTTCGGGTAACCCAAATTCCAATCCAGTTCTGGTTTTCACCTCGACGAAAACCATGTCCCCGGAATTGCGCATTATCAAATCGATTTCACCTTCACGAATTCTATACCGCTCTTTGATCAACTTATAGCCCAGCACTTCCAGATAAAGCGCTGCCATCCGCTCTCCCCAGGAGCCCAATTGTTGCTTGTTCATTTTGTTTTCACAATCCGGGAGATACTAAAAAAGAGATCCTTGCAATAAGTCAGCCACTGGTCGGTATGTTCTACGATGAATAGGTGTAGCACCATATTTTTTCAGTGCATCCATATGAGATTGCGCCCCATATCCCTTGTTTTCATCGAAACCATATTCAGGATAACGCTTGTGCATTTCCAACATGATACGATCTCTGGTAACTTTTGCGATAATAGAAGCAGCCGCAATGCAGGCACTTTTCGCATCACCTTTGATTACAGTTTCACAATCGACATCTGTTTCAGGGGCTTTATTACCATCAATCAGAACAATATCAGGAACCATTGGCAGTCTCCCGATGGAGTCACTCATCGCCAGCATTGTCGCTTGCAGTATATTGATAGAATCTATTTCGGCGGGTGATACGGCAAAAGCGCTCCAGGAAAGAGCGCTCTTTATAACTTCAACATAAGCAAGATCTCGTCGGTTTGCAGTAAGTTGTTTCGAGTCATTTATCATTGCAGATATTGAACTACTGTCCAAAATAACTGCAGCGGCAACAACCGGGCCAGCAAGACAACCCCTGCCAGCTTCATCAACTCCAGCAATCAACAATCGACCAGAATCAGACTTGATTTGGTCAAAAGCAGCCAACTTTGACTGCATTATGATTTTTTTGTTTTAAACTTCTCGCGAATACGTGCCTTACGACCAGTAAGGTTGCGCAAGTAATACAGTTTGGCGCGACGAATGCGACCATGACGTACTACATCAATACCTGTCAGGTTTGGTGACTCAACAGGAATAACACGCTCAACAGCAACACCATTGGAAATTTTTCGAACAGTTATTGATGCCTCGTTGGCAGTACCCTGGCGTGCAATCAGCACACCTTCATAGTTCTGAACTCGAGTTTTGCCGGCTTCAGAAATTCGCATTTTACAGCAAATTGTGTCGCCAACACCAAACTCTGGTAAATCAGAGCGAAGGTTCTCGCTTCTGATTGAATCGATGATATTGCTCATCTTGGCCTCCTGAATGCTGTCATACAGCAATCATTGTTGTAAATAGTCACACCTTATTTTGGTTGCGACTTTCCATCTTCACTATCTAATAAATCAGGCCTTCTTGCCTGCGTTCTCTCTTTTGACTCTTCATCACGCCATTTGTCGATTTTGGCATGATGCCCTGAAATTAGTACTTCCGGCACCTCGTGTCCCCTGTATTCAGGAGGACGCGTATACCAGGTGCATTCCAGTTTGCCCTGAAGTGATTCTGTGAAGCTGTCGCTTTCTGCTGAATCACTGTCACCAAGGACTCCAGGAATCCTGCGGACAATTGCATCTACAATGACCAATGCCGGTAATTCCCCACCAGTGAGTACAAAATCTCCAATTGAGATTTCTCTTGGTTTCAGAATATCGACGACCCGTTGGTCAATTCCTTTATAGTGACCGCAAATAAGAATTAACTCACCAGCAGTCTCAGAGTGTTGAAGCAATTCCAACACTAATTCTTCATCAAGTTTTTCACCTTGTGGCGACATTAACAATATCGGTGCATCAAGGCTTTCTCTTTGATCTTCGACGGCATCCACTATTGGAGGTGCCATCATAATCATTCCAGCTCCACCACCATATGGATAATCATCTACGGTGCGATGCTTGTTAACCGCATAGTCCCTGATATCGGTCACAGAGTAATTAACAAGTCCCTGTTTTGCTGCCCTGCCAGTAATGCTTGTCTCGAGGACTTTTTGCACCATTTCCGGGAACAGCGTCAGAACTTTAATCTCCAGCGACATCCAGCAAGCCTTCCGGCAAATCCACAATCAAAGGACCAGAAAGTTTGTCCTCCAATTTCAAAATAGGCTCAACTGCAGGTATCATCGCAGTTCTTCCCTGCCATGGTAAAAGCAGTGTGAACTGATTACCATGCAACCTGACTTCTGAAACAGTACCAATCAATTCGCCGTCAACAGTTTCAACTTCTCGTCCAAGATACCTGAACGGAAGTCCATCATTCGGCTTTGGAAAGTCATCATCAAGGTAGTTACTCCGGAGGAAGCCCACCTTCCGACCAACCATCGATTCTGCTTCATCACGGTACGAAATCCCATTTATGCTCAGTGCATAACAGGGGCCATTAATACGCCACTTTTGCAGCTCCAGCTTTTCTCCGTTTTCCCAAACCAGGAATCCAGAATCCAGCAATGGCTCGTACCAATTTATCAAAGGGTACAGCTTAATTTCACCTTTAAGCCCTACCGCTTTAACTATATCGCCAATAATTATGAAGTCGCCGGTATTAACTGTCACCGCAAATTCCTAATCGTCAACAATTTCAAGTGCGAATTGTTTGTCACATCCAGCGCCGATAGCCTGCAATAAAGACCTGATTGAGCGTGCGGTTTGACCGCCTTTGCCAATCACTTTGCCAAGATCATCCTGATGAACTGTCAAAAGGAAAACATGTTCCCCATCACGTTCTGCAGACTGAACGGCAACATCGTCTGGATTGTCGACCAGATTCACCGCAATAAATGCAACCAATTCCTGTGCTTTTTCAACAGACATTTTAGCTATCTTCCGCCGGTTTATCTTCAGTTTCTTCTGGAGGAGCTTCTTCTGCTGCAGCCTCTTCAGCAGGAGCCTCTTCTGCAGCGGCTTCTTCAACAGCAGCTTCCTCAACAGGAGCTTCTTCAGCAGCAG
>JABIBH010000295.1 GCA_018652925.1 bacterium
AGATGTTGAAAACGGCAATGCAATCATGCTGGTTGAGTGGCCAGGGCCTGCGCTGAAATGGCTGGATGATAGAATTGAAATACTGATTCAGCCTGGTACAGAGCCAGACAAACGAACTATACATCTACGCGGAACATCAGAATTGCCTGATGCCTGGCAACAACTGTTTCAGGAGAAATAATGCTGACTCTTGCGTTCGATACTTCAACTTTACAAGGTCGATTTGCACTTGCAGAGGACGGCGAAATCCTGGTTTATCAGCCGTTCAATGTTGGTGGCAGCTACGCAGACGCCTTGTTGAAAGTTGTCGATGGGATGTTGGCTGACTCGGGCAGGAAAAAAAGTGAACTCTAGCGGATTGCTATAACAGTAGGGCCCGGAAGTTTTACTGGAGTTCGCATTGGAGTATCAACTGCAAAAGCTATGGCTTGGGCAACTGGTGCTGAACTTTATGCGGTCTCCTCACTTGAGGCGATGGCTGCCGACATGCTTGCAACTCATCAGCACAGGGACTGGGCTATGCCTGTTCTAGATGCCAGAAGAAAAGAAGTATTTGCTGGAATCTTCAAGCGAAATGGTACCTGGGTCACTGTTGTTTGTGAACAAAAAGCATCAGGATATGATAATTGGTGGAAACTGTTTCTGGAAACTGTCGACAATCCTCTTGATCCTGTGATTGCTGGAAATGGTGCATTGTTGTTAACAGGTGAAGGTGAAAATCTCAGGCCTGAACTTTTGACAGGCAAGCCGGAGCTGCATAACTGGAACTCTGCTCAACCTGCAACTGCCAGAGCTTTGGCTATTGCCGTATCGATGAAAAAGCCACCCTTTGAACCGGTACATCCATTCACTCTTGTGCCGCTATACCTCAGAGCATCGGATGCAGAAGTGAAAAAGGGGCTGGATTTGACTCCGAAAGCACCGGAACAATCATGATTGAATTAATCCTTCGCAAAGCAGGACCAGAAGATTTACTTGCAGTTATGGATATTGAGAACAGCAGTTTTGAGCATCCATGGCCTGCAAACTGTCTACTTCCTGAGTTGAGTGATGGCAAAATTAACTATTCTCTGATTGCTGAAATCGATGGCAAAGTAGCAGGTTATCTGATGACCTGGCGAGTTGTTGATGAGTTTCACATCATCAATGTTGCAGTTGCTCCAGATTTCAGGAGAATTGGTGTAGCCTCGGCATTTTTAGGCGCTTTGGTGGATGAAGCACGACTAAGTGGTATTAATTCAATGACGTTAGAAGTCCGCGAAGGCAACAGTGGGGCGCGTAAATTCTATGAAAGACATCATTTCAAGGAAGTTGGAGTGCGTCCAAAGTATTATCGGGACAGTGGTGAAGATGCACTGATTATGACCCGGAGTGTTGACGAATAACGGCTCAAGGGCTACAGTTCAGCGTGCTTAAGTTACTGAAACTGGAGGAAAGTTATGTCCTGGTTAAATCAGGCTAAAAAAGGCATCAAGTCTTTAACAGAGCAAAAAAAAGATGTCCCCGAAAAACTGTGGAGTAAGGGTCCCGGTTGTGGAGAAGTTCTGTACCATAAAGAGCTTGAACGAAATATATGGGTTTGCACTGGATGCAACCACCACCTGCGAATCAGCACTGATAATTATATCAAATTGTTAGCCGACGAGAATAGTTGGCATGAGACTCACAAAGGAATCAGATCAAAGGATCCGCTGAAATTCAAGGATTCCAAAAAATACTCTGATAGAATAGTTGCAAGTGAGAAAAAGACTGGCCGCAACGATGCAATTGTCACAGGCAGGTGCGAAATAAATAAGCTACCTGTTTGTATCGGAATTATGGATTTCGATTTTATGGGCGGCAGTATGGGTTCTGTTGTAGGTGAGAAAATTGCCCGGATGTTGCAGGATGCAGTCAAGAATAGAGAAGTTGCTATAATTATTTCACGCAGTGGTGGTGCCAGAATGCAGGAGTCGTTGTTGTCTCTGATGCAGATGGCAAAGACCAGCGCCATGCTCAATAGATTGCGTGAAGAAGGAATCCCGTATATTTCTGTTTTGACAAACCCAACCTATGGTGGAGTTACTGCAAGTTACTCAACTTTGGGCGATGTAATTATTGCCGAGCCAGGTGCCTTTGTGGGATTTGCAGGTCCACGTGTAATTGAGCAAACTATCAATGCTGAATTGCCTGAAGGTTTTCAGTCTGCAGAGTTTTTGATGGACCACGGCATGGTTGATATGATTGTCAGCAGAAAGCATCTGCGCAATAAACTTGCAGATACAATCAGTTGGATGGTCGATGGCAGGGATATATCGGTGCAGCAACCGCTGCGAGCTTGATAATGGCTGCAGAGAACAAGTTAGTGGGTGAGCCTGGGATTTTGATACACGGCAACCCGCCATTTATCGCTGAAGATGAAATAACTGCCTGGCTTTTCTCTTTGAACAGACAGGGAATGCGCCCCGGGTTGCAAAGAATCCAATCCGTTCTTGCCGATTGCGGCAATCCTCATCATAATTTACCAACCATTATTACTTGCGGCACAAATGGTAAAGGTAGCACTACCAGGATATTAGCTCAGTTGCTGAAAGATTCTGGTAGCAAAGTAGCTAC
>JABIBH010000296.1 GCA_018652925.1 bacterium
CAGCTTGCAGACCTGGGCAATGACAGAGTTCGAATAAGCGGTATTAAAGGTGAGCCAAGGCCTGAGACTTTAAAAATATCGATGGCATACAACGACGGTTTCAAAGCTTCCGGTTCAATACTTGTTTGCGGTCCAGACGTTGAGAAGAAAGCTGATGCAATCAGCGATGCATTCTGGCATCGGTTGAATACAAAATTTGATGCAACTCACACAAGCCTGGTTGGCACTGGCAGTATCTGGCCCAAGTCAACTGGTAGAACCAAACCAAATGAAGCACTTTTAAGGTTTGGTGTACGTGATCAGGATAAAAAGAAAGTTCATGAGTTCGGAATGCTGCTGCCTGCACTGATTATAAGTGGGCCAAGTGGTATGGCTGTAACTGGTGGTCGACCAAAACCGTCTCAAGTTGTTGCCTACTGGCCAGCATTGATAGACAGAAATCGTGTACTGCCAAAAGTTACAATTTTGCCAACCAGTGGTCGTCAGAAAAACTTCACGATCAAGCCTCCTGTTGTAAATCTGGAGAACAAAGCACCAAAGCCTGCACCATTGACACGGAAAATCAAGATTACTGGTAAAACCAAAAAAGTATCACTCCGCACTTTGGCATATGCCCGCAGCGGAGACAAAGGTGATACCTGCAATGTAGGCGTACTGGCCAGGACTCCTGAAATCCACCAGTGGCTTATTGGTTATCTTACTGCAGCAAAGGTTAAACGCTTTTTTGACGGCATTGTGCTTGGTAAAGTCACCCGCCATGAGATGCCAAATCTCCATGCGTTGAATTTTTTGCTTGAAGAAACCCTGGGTGGTGGTGGTACAGTGTCTTTGATGTTGGATCCACAAGGCAAGACTTTGTCTCAAGCTCTTCTGGAAATGGAAGTTAGCGTTCCAACAAAATTGATTAGAGGTTTATAAAATTCTAAAGTCGTTCTTCTGTTTGACGAAAGAAGGAGCATGAAAACGACAACCTATTTCCACAGATCGTACAGAACTGCCGGCAAGGCGGGTTTCCTACACACCTTCTTGCTATTTATTCTGGTTATTGCTCTCGACGGAGCAATTCTCGCCTACCACCATGATTTACTCTTTAAATTCAGTTCCTTTGTGCAGAATGTTTTACTGCGCTGTGGAGTTGGTGCTGTAATTCTGGATTGGGATTTTCTCCCAAAAGTAATCAAAGTATTGCCGGTGATTAATTCGGTTTGCGTGTTCCCCACCAAATTCGTTTCATTGATAAACTTTGCGGCATCGGTGTTGATTATCGTATTGGTTCCCGGCGCCAAAATAATGCCGAGATCATTTGTAATCTACCTGGTTTTCCTTTCAATATTGACAGCAATTTCATCGCTGTTCTTTACATTTGTGCCCCACCTTTTCCCATATGACATAGTTGATTTTTCTATCCTCTATATAGGTTCACAACTTGGAACATGGTTGTTGATGCCGGTTGTAATGGCATTTGTTCTAACACCGCTACCTGCCCCTGCACTTGAAAAGTTCGGCATTATTCTGGCAACACTGGCATATTCAATTGTCTTTGGTGCAATTCGATACGCCGCGCTGATGTTGATCCTCAACAAACTTTCAGTCTTGCATATGGCAGCCCTTTATTTCTCACTCGGACCTCTTGTGGACTTCATTTACATAGTTGCTATCTACTCACTCTATGTAAACAGAATCGCAATCAGGCTCGATAAAAAACCGGAGACGTGGCGATGGTTGTTCTAATTCTAAAAATCATCATCCTGTTTGTTGTAGCGATAATGGCCATTTACGCATCTCGCCACTACATATTTACAATAAACAGATTACGTGGTGTTCAAAGACTCTATTATCAGGACCTTGTTGACAGCAATCTGCCAGCTGTGTCTGTCCTGGTCCCAATGCATAACGAAGAAAAAGTTGCTGTACAGTCTATGGAAGCACTTTTGAATTGTGATTACCCTGCCGATAAACTGGAAATCATTCCAATCAATGATCACTCCAGTGACGGAACCAGGGATATTCTTGAAAAGTTTGCTGCTGAAAACGACCTTGTAAAACCGTTGCACAGAGATGGCGAAGATCGTGGCAAGCCAGCTGGCCTGAATGAGGCAATGGTGATTGCAACTGGTGAAATCATTATCGTTTTCGATGCTGATTACCTGCCAAACAAAGGTGCAATCAGGGATTTGGCAATCTCCTTTAAGGACCCTGAAGTTGGGGCTGTTATGGGCAGGGTTGTTCCAATCAACACCCGTAAAAACCTGCTGACCAGGCTACTGGATCTTGAACGTAGTGGTGGCTATCAGGTTGATCAGCAAGCCAGACACAACATGCACTTGATGCCTCAATACGGTGGTACTGTTGGTGGATTCAGGCGAGAACTGGTCCTGGCTCTTGGCGGTTTTGATCATCGAGTTCTGGCTGAAGATACTGATCTTACTTATCGACTGGTTCTGCGTGGATGGAAAATTGTCTACGCAAACAGAGTTGAATGTTATGAAGAGGCTCCTGAGACCTGGCAAGTTCGCGCAAAACAGATCAAGCGTTGGAGTCGTGGTCACAATATGGTCATGTTCAGAAATTTCAGACCTTTGTTGAAATCAAAGTGGCTGACAAAAACTGAAAAGTTTGACGCTATCCTGTTGCTTACAATTTACATCCTGCCTGTAATTTTATTTATCGGCATTGTAGATTCCATTGCTCTTTTCTATCTGGGAGAAATGCAGATCTGGGAAAGCCTTTTGGTCTTCTTTGCAGTAGCCGCCTATAACTCCTTTGGTAACTTTGCTCCGTTTTATCAGATTGGAACTGCATCACTGCTGGATGGCACAAGTCATCGTGTGAAGCTGCTTCCATTCCTGATGTTCTACTTCCTGATGAATATCTGGACAATTACTGCCGGGTTCTTCCAGGCAGTTGGAGATCGAGTGTCGAACA
>JABIBH010000297.1 GCA_018652925.1 bacterium
TGGGACCAATCGCGAACAGTTTATACAGCCGTCCGGAATTGCTTATCAACCTGATGGTGGCTTTGTGGGTTCTGATCAAGGAAATAGCAGAGTACATTTATATAATCGAATGGGATATTTTGAAGCTGATACTGGAGGTTGGTATGACCCCAAAAATCCGATGCGAACTCCCCAGGGAATTGACTCAGATTCTGCCGGTAATATTTTCGTAGCAGACCCTGCAGCGTCAGCTGTTCATGTTTATTCTCGTGGTCTTGAATATCTTTTCTCTGCCGGACCGGAAATGGGTGTCCTTGCTGCTCCAATGGAACCGGTAGATGTTGCTGTTGGTCCGGATGATCTTATTGCAGTTGCGGACAAAGGTCGGCATGCTGTGATTGTCTTTCGGATCATATATCGATAGGGCACTGTCGTGCTCAAAATTTCATTTATAATAATTCTAATCTCTTTGCCAGTTATTTCATTTGGTCAATCAATCGTTGTACAGGAAACAGAGATCCATGAAATCGACAGTTCAACAACTGTGATTACCTTGGCTCATCAGTTTGTTACTCAAGGCTCAGTTGTTATCAAAAAAAATGGAGAACAGCTTGAGCACGGTGTGGATTTCAGGTTGTCGTCCCGTGAAGGTAATATTTTGATTCTCCACAAGTTGGTTTCTGGAGATTCCAAATCAACATTGGAGATTACATATAGTTTTATTCCTGCACTTCTTCCGCAAAATATGGAATTGCATCCGCTAGTTTCTCGTCCTGCAAGCCAAGTAGATGAACAGGCAATCATATCTTCTGTGGCGTTAATCGAGGACGATTTCAGCGACTCAAATCTTGATGTAACCGGTAGTAAAAGCGTGCGTGTTTCTTCTGGCAACAGACGTGAAATGACTGTCGACCAAACTTTGCGACTCGCAATTTCCGGAAATCTGACAGAAGACATTCAGGTTAGAGCAGCATTGTCGGACAATAATCTACCTGTTATTCCTGAGGGTAATACAGAAGAGCTGCGTGAAATAGACAAGGTTCTTGTGGAAGTGGATGCGCCGGGATGGAGTGCAGTACTTGGTGATTTTGTGGCAGAGCAAACTGGGAGCTGGCATGGTGGGTATCGACGTAAACTCCAAGGTGCACAGGTAACTGTGGGTGACAGCTCATCTGTTACATTAACTGGAGGGTCGCCACGTGGCAGGTATAAAACTCTGCAAATTCGCGGCCAGGAATCCAATCAGGGGCCATATTATTTGAGTAGTGGTGAAACCGGGCAAGACCTGTTTATCGTGGCAGGGAGCGAGCGAGTCACTCTGGATGGCACACTGCTGGTTCGGGGGCAGGATCGTGATTATGTAATTGATTATATCCGAGGCCGCATCACATTCACTTATAAACAACTCATTACCGCTGATAGTGAAATCGTTGTTGAATATGAAGAAGGTCAGGGGCAGTACAGTAGAACCGTTGCTGCTGCTGATGTGAGTCGCGAAGTAGAGGTGGGTGATTTTCATACTGACTTTGGAGTTCGTCTGACTCGTGAAACCGATGACCCGACTCGCTTGAGAAGCGGAGAGCTCACCGACCAGGACAGAGACGCTCTTTCAAGCGCAGGAGACAACCAAAATGATGCAGTAAACGATTACGTTGAAATGGTTGATGCTGGAATCGGACAATATAGTATTGTCGATACGGGCGGCGTGGACACTTATCTTTGGGACTCTGTAACTGGTCAATACAATCCTGCATTCTTTCATGCCGGTACTGGCATGGGTGATTATGGAGTTGATTCACTGACTGTTTCTGGAATAGTTGTTTATGGTTACCGAGGTCCAGGAAATGGCAGCTATCAAGTTGGTCGCATGCTTGCAATGCCTGAGCAACAACAAATCGCTACACTGACTGCCAATATTGCAACAGAAGAAAAAACTCTGGCAACTGTTGAGTGGGATGCCAGCAAAATTGATTTTAACACACTGTCTGCAATCGATGACAACAACAACGACGGCACAGCTCTGTATGCCACCATTGATAGTGGAGATAAGAAAATTAGTGCTTTCGGTTCTGCTGGAATCAAGGGGCATTATCGCCGGCGCGACTCAGAGTTCAGGTCTTTTGTAACTCGGGACAAGCTGTTCAACTATACTCGTTGGGGGCTGGGCAGAAGAGCGATGCAGCCATCGTTTCTGGATGAAAAAGATTCAGAATCTTCGGTTACTGGATACTGGAAAATTGGTCAAGGCAGCTCACTTGCAAATCTGGAAGTCACCAAAGAAGGAATGACTCACGGGCAATCACTTTCTGCAAATCTGATCAAAACCAGAAGCTCGGCCACACATAACGGTTTCAAGTGGCAGGGAGCATGGGAACAGGCAGATGCTCTGGACGATGTTGATCTGCTTGATATAAAAAGAGAATTGCAGTCACACAAAATATCGATTCACAAAGGTATCATTCAGCCGGAAATTTCGTGGAACAAGATTGAAGATATTGACTCAGCCGCTGCCGATACCGTTTCAGGTGGATATCGATTGGAACTGTGGCAGACAGGTTTGAGATCCTCACCTGAATCATCAACTCAGTGGGAAGTGTCATTTGAACGGGGCCTCGCGGATTCATTGCGAGCAGGCTTGTGGACCAGAGAGCGAGACAGCAGAACCAGTCGGCTTGCCTTGACATCTTCGCAGTATCTGGGAATGAGATTTTCCGGAGACGGTACTCTGCGTAAAGTTGACGTTCCTGGCGGTTCAGATCTCACTACACGACTTGCCCGCTCAACTCTCTCTGCCGATTGGAATGAGATCGGAAGTAAATGGAGCCTGGCCTACAGCATCGACAACAGCCGTGCTGAAGTGATGGACAGGCAGGTTGTTTTTGTTGGTGATCACGAGGGTGATTATAACCAGACTGGTGATTTTGTCGGATTGCATCAGGGCGATTTCAATGTTGTAACTGTTGGCACTGACAGTCTGGTTGCAACTACAGAAGTCAGCACTGACCTGCTTTGGAAACAGAACTTCGCTTTTCTGGGTAAAGATAAATTCTACGGTGCATGGTCAACCACTACACATGTAAAAGCTCGAAGCAGAAGTCTCAGTAACGATATGGCCCGACTACTTACCTTCAATCCCGAGACTCTGTTTGATCCCGAGGAGTCTGTCCTTGGTGATGTTACCTGGCGTCAGGATATGGTGCTGCTGAAACATTCACGTCGATGGGACATGCGTCTCAAGCATGAGTTCAATAAGGCCCTGGATAAACAATATGCAACACATCCTGAGCACAGGTTGCGGCGCAACGCCGATCTGATTTTGTCATGCAATATTTCTCAAGTCTCATCTTTGAGAGCAAGTAGCAAGCGAATATTTGAACAGCGTACAACCGAAGAGTCCGGTTACAGTAGTAATCGAAGTTATGACAGCATAACTGCCAGCCAAGCTCTGGAGTGGAACTACAGGCCGGGTGGTGGGCAAAATTATGCAATCGCGATGGATTATGTGGAACGTGACGACACAGTTTCAGGAGTATCGCAAACAGAATATGGACTTGAACCAAAAGCCAGATTCCGTCTGAAATCAAAATGGAGTGGGCTTGCTGAATTCAGGATATCCGAAGTTACCAGTGAAGAGCCTCCCGGTTCATTGCGGCCTTATTTTTATCCGGTAAACGGTAATAATAATGAAGTGACATTGAGGATTGCATGGGAGCCTACAGATAATATTACAATTTCACTTGTTCACTTTGGACGCAAACGAGGCGACAGGGGGTGGCAACATGACTTCCGCATGGAATCGACTGCTCGCTTCTAGCTGCCTGATAATATTTGCCACTTGTGCAAATGCCGCAGTGACTTGTCAGGTGAATTCTACAGCTGATGAAACGGTTCAGTGGGTAGAAATTGATAACAACTGGTTGAGTACTCTGGATAACTCAGGAACGCGCAAA
>JABIBH010000298.1 GCA_018652925.1 bacterium
AGCCATGGTGATGATTTGCTTCTACGCAGCCTTTGCAGAACTCTGATATTTGACTATGCGGCAGTGCCACACTTGCTCAGTACTCCTGGTGGAATTGGTGGAGTTGTTGTGAACTGGCATCATGATTCCAATGAAGATTGGCGATTCATGGAGCAGATGGAAGAAACCAGAATCCTGCGCGATAACCTGGAATATTCCATGCATATCACTGCTGGTGACAGTCGTGATAAAAAAGGCGACATGTTGGGCTTTGATGCTTGTGGACCAGGAAAGCCGTATGTTGAAACTCTTATGAACTACGGGCAGATTGGCTCTCACGGTGGTTTGTATCACAACTGGTTTGCATGGAGCATTGAGGATGGATCTCTGGATGCATCCGGCATTGATTATCATATCACTCGTAACAGTAAATGTCTGAGTTCAATCACCGGTCGACCAGTTACTGAATACTCAGCTCCAAACGGAACTCATCCACAACCAATGATGACTGAGATTCTGGAATCGCAAAATGTTGTGGCTTATTACAACACTGGGGACAGTGGAAGTGCACCAAACAGATTTTTCCAGAACGGTGTAATGCTGAGTGAAAATATAATCGGATTTCCTGTAATGCCATTTGGTGATATGGCATCGATGGGTGAAATGGACTCTGCAGGTTACAATGCTGAACAGGTTGAAAACTGGCTGAAAGAAACAGCCCAATATTGTGCGGATCATCGTACGGTGCGGATGATTTACTCGCACCCTTATGACCTGTTTGAGTATGAAAACAGTGAACAATACATTGAACCGTTTTTGAACTGGCTGGATATGATGGAAGCCATGCAAGACAGCGGTAAGCTTCAGGTCAAACCGATGACTTATTTCGCTGAATTCCTGTTACACATGCTGGAAACCGAATTCAGTTTTAATATCGATGGAAAATGGCTGAAAGTTGAACTGCAAAATGATGCAGGGTTGAAAGATATTACATTTTCAGTCTCTGCTGACAAGTGGTTCATACCAGAATCTGACGATGTTTCTGCAACTACTAGCCAGGGACAACATTTCATAACTGTCACTTCAGATATAAAAAGCCTTGAGCTGATCTGCCTAGAAAACCAGGAGTAATAAATTGCGTAAACTGATTCCATTTCTAATACTGCTGCTGGTTACTCCCCTGTTTGCTGGCAATACTGCTGAAGAGCGAGCAACAATGATTGAGTCTCTCAATTACAGGCTTGATATCGATTATCGATTTGATCAGCTTGATCCTGAAGAGAGTTACGGCAACTGGCACGGCACAACTGCAACTCTTTATGCAAGACAATCGGTGGAGTTTGTTCCGTTTATAACTGCCGGTCTTTCCGGTCGTGATATTTCCGGTGACGACAGCTTTTTAGGCATCGGTGCATACGCAGTTCTGACTGAGGACATTTCAACTTATACGGCATTTACCAAAGGTTCAGAGAGTGATTTTGTGCCGGATTATCGCATCGATCATTTCTTCAACTTCATTGATGGACCACGGACAATTATTGCCGGTGCAGGATACATGAAAAGTTATCGTGGACATGAGGATTACATTATTTCACTTGGCGCTCGATACTGGCAGGGACCACTGATTCTGGAATACTTGCACTCAATTAATTACAGCTCTCCTGGTGGACATGAATCACACTCCAACCTGTTCACTGCAGGTTACGGTGCGGAAGGTACATCCTGGATTTTCCTTACTTTTAAGCTCGGTGGCGAATCGTACACAGCAACTTATGTTGATCCATGGGAAAATATTAATCACGATGTAGTTGAAATATCTGCCAGCTTCTCACGCTGGTTTGGCCCAACCTGGGGTCTAAAATTGAATACAGGTTACCTCGATTTGACTCCTCACGATGACGGATATAGCAAATTCACTGCAGGATTCGGTGTATTCAAGGAATTTTGACACAAAACCGGTTTTTTATGGTATGTTGTGAAAAGATATTGAAACTAAAATTTAACACTGGAGGCAATGAAGATGTTTGGAGCCATTGCCGGCGACGTAATCGGATCCGCCTATGAATGGAACCCTGTTAAAACCACAGATTTCCAACTATTTACCGACAAAAGTTATTTTACTGACGACACAGTTCTCACCGTAGCTACAGCCGCAGCTCTTACCAGCGATATGGGATATGCCCAGGTGTATCGATATTTTGCACGCATTTATCCAGATGCAGGATATGGTGGCATGTTCGAACGCTGGGTTCTTGACAACAATCAGGAACCTTACAACAGCTACGGCAACGGTTCAGCAATGCGAGTTGCACCAATAGCCTGGGCTTTTGAATCGATAGAACAAGTCCTTGCTGAAACAAAGAAAAGCGCCATGGTAACCCACAGTCATCCTGAGGGAGTCAAAGGTGCACAGGCCACTGCTACAGCCATTTTTATGGCGAGACACGGGATCAGCAAAGAAGCTATCAAAAATTATGTGGCTGCTCATTTTGGCTACGACCTGGATCGTAAGCTGGATGACATAAGACCTGATTACAAGTTCGATGTCTCATGCCAGGGCTCTGTTCCTGAGGCTATTATCGCATTTTTGGAAGGTAACAGCTGGGAACATACAGTCAGGCTGGCAGTTTCTCTTGGTGGTGATAGTGACACTCAGGCAGCCATTGCAGGTAGTATTGCTGAAGCATTCTACGGTTCTGTGCCGCAGGAGATTATGGACAAAGTCACTCCGCTGCTGACCAGAGATTTGCAGGAAATCATGGACCGCTTTGTGAAGTCGTTTATGAAGGACACCAAGTTGACCGAAGCTTTTTAGCTCAGATACTTTTCAAGCAACCCCTTAAAGAGTGCAGGCACTGCTTGCATAGCTTGGGGGGTTTCCACAAAAGCTACTCGCAGTTGTGTGCGACCTGGATTTGGCGCTCCGTCTGGTACGGAATAGAAGCCTGCCATCGGGGCAGTGAGCAAAGTCAGTGACTTGCCATCGACTTCAACTTCTCCCTCACTTGCACACCATTTTACAAACTCAAGAGCTGAGAAATTGTCGCCAACCATGTTGCGCAGATCGATTACTGAATAAAGCGCTGCATCAGGACTTGAAACAATTACTTCTGGTAGGACTGCTTTCATTCCATCGGCAAAAGCGAATAACATATCTCTGTAATAATCTCGTTGATTTGCATACCACTTTTGCAGATCGGCGTGAGATTCTTCAAGCAGACCGGCAAAAATGTACTGACCGATAACAGAGGAACACAAACTCACAGTATGTTCTGCAATTGCCTTGCGATGGAACAGTTCGTTGTCGGAAACAAGTGCACCGATTCTCAGGCCACATGCGTTCCACACCTTGCTTGATGTCTCAATTCCAATCCTTCTGCCAGTAATCCCGGGGACCGCTTCTTCAGTTATGCCCCACACGCTTGAAACTTCGCCGTCTGTGTAATAGAACTCGCGGTACGCTTCATCGCTGACCAGCCAGAGGTCGTGTTTTACACAAAGTTTGGCCAGTTCGTTGATAGCATCCTGATCATAATATTGACCTGTTGGATTGTCGTAAGGAATCAGTACAACAGCTTTTGGGTGATGCTCTTCAATGACTGCTTCAATTTCAGAAATATCTGGCAGAGCAAATTTTCCATCGTCACTGAGCTTGCGTTGTATTGAACAAGTTGCGCGGCCCAAGCGTTGGCAAAGTGTTTTATAATTGGTGTAAGCTGCGTCAATCAAAAGTAGAGGATCTTCACTGCTGCCAGCAGGCCCACAGACTCCAGTAATCAGCAGCTCCATTGCCAGGCTGCCACCTTCTGTGATGTGTGCATGCAAGTTGTCGGTTGGGAATCCACTTGAAGCAATGATATGCATAAACGCATCCACACATTCCTGTGTGCCACTTGTTGCACTGTACTTTACTACCCCATTTTCAAATGGAGAGCCCGATGCGTTGAGATTGTTCATGCGCTTCTGCATTGCCGGGTGCATTGGCAAGTTGATGTTACCAATAGCCAGGTTGATTGCTTCTGTTTTGTCCTGACGATCGTCAAACATAATCTGGGCCATCCTGATTACAGATGGTTGGCGCGATTCAAACTGTGCAGACATCTTAGGCATGGGATTCCTCCGGTAAAGTGTTGAGATAAATGTCATATGTGGAGGGCGGTTGGGCAAGGATTTGTCGGCGTGTGTAGGCTTTTTCCAATGTTTGGAAAATGTTAATGAGATATGTCGATGATTTTGCATTTTATCGACATATCAGAAGAATATGTCGATGGTTTACCTAAACCACTTTTTTAAGGTCGCAATTTGCGACCTTAAACAATCAAACTCCTGAGCTGTTAGTTGACATAATTATTTTCTACCCGGGTAGAAAATTAAAAAACCTGCTTTGAGTGCTTATGCTTTCCCAGATTCAACAATTACTGTTTTTTGAATATTATTCCAACCAGTTGCAGGTAAATATGATTGGTCAGGCATTGCCTGACCAATCTTTTGGCAGTTTATGGTTCAAGAATTTTTGTTGTCCTTTATTTCTGATTCAAGTTGTTTTTTCAGCTGTAGCCCCTTTTCAGTCAACATGTATCGTTGATTTGGATGGGTGATGCTATCAGGATATTTCAATTCTATCAAACCTGACCTTAGAGCAGGATTTATATAATTATCGACAAAAGTCTCCCTGTGAGCTAATCCAATCAATTGTTGAATTTGAGATCTTGTCATCTCGCCATTAACAACCAAAACTACCCTCTCAGCTTGTCCGGTAGCTTGTCCGGTGACTTGTCCGGTAGCTTGTCCGGTGATTTGTCCGGTTGCTTCCCCACATCTCCAAATAATAGCTCTAAATGTATCCTCTTCCTGGAAGATAGGCTCTTTCAGACCTGCGTCGTTGCACAAATCAAACATATCCAGTATTCCCGTTCCCAACTGTTCTATCAAACCTGCCAGATATAATGGATTAGCAATAAGTGGATTCGCAGGTATTGAAGCATGTGGCTCCTTCAGCATTGCAATTGTAAGATTATGTGGAAGTTGACCAGGATTCCAGATCTCAACTCTATCACGGAATAACATCACCTGCACACTACCAGCACTGGTATAATCCTTATGAGCAATCGCATTTACAATTGCCTCTGTAACAACAGGTCTAGGAATCTCATAGATAAGTGGTGCATTCACTGAGGTCTCTCGTAAACCAACTTCAACATTAATCCGAGACATCACAAAGTCTACTGCCTGATTAACCAGCTGAAACAAATCTCCCTTATATATCTGGTAAGCTGGTACTGGTTTCACAATTCTGTTTCCATGAAATTGAACACACTTTATTACTGAACTTATGAAATACTGCTGAGGCTTATTCCCAAAAAGTAAAATAGACGCATTAGTTAGCTTATCATCTCTGGTGAGATCCAAGTGTGTCAGCACTTTCTCAGGAGAAGCTGTATCAGGCAGAGGAAAGCCTCGCTTTGCTCTTGCCATGCGAACAAAGTCTGCAATTTTTTCCGAATCCAGATCATTTTCAATAGTCGCAAATTCACAAATCGATGCATCAAATGGACCAGAACGAATCAACCCTTTCTCTTCCAGATATCTTATCAACGCGCTATAAACACAGGTCTTTAGATTATCTGGTGATGAGAACTTCTTGCGAACAATTTCCTTTTCAATTTTCCTTATAAATTCCTGCTCTTTGGGATGTCTATTATCATCTTCTTCAGTCAGAAAAATCAGTCGGTATTTATTATCTATAGTTGCTACATCGTATTCGCGTTCTGTCGGAGAAACCCCATCATCATCTTCGCTGCCATACTCTTTCCCAAGAATGCCCAGGTATATGTCGCAGCTATTAACTTCTTCTAAATAAACTCTATCCGCTCGCTGGTTCAACGCCGGTATATTCTCAAAAATAAAAGGAACGAAAAAACGGCACAACAATGCATCCGACAGCAGATAATCATTCAGCATTTGCCGTTCTTCAACAAACTCTGACTGAACTGAGCTGATAAATATTTTTTGTTTTCGCATAGACAACCCCTTCCAGGATAAAACACAAAATCCGATTACCTGCTTGCAGATTCCAATGCAGCCGAAGCCCACCGATTGATGCTTTTCCCACTCGCCTCAGCTGCTGCAGCAACTGCTGAGTGAACTTCGACGGGAATCCGCAACATCAGATTGCCTGAATATGGTTTATTAGGTTCCTGATCCAGTTTTTTGCAGGCATCAAGATAATTATCAACTGCTTCAGTGAATGCATTTTCCAGTTCAGTAACTGACTCACCATGAAAACTGATCACATCAATAATTCCAACTATATGACCAACAAAAATATGATCATCAGAATCGTACTCAACTCTTGCTGAATAACCTTTGTAGTTCATGGTTTGACTCCTGGTTTTTATGTGTTTTTCCATCTATGGCTTCATTATGATAGCAATATTTGATATCACTTGCAAGCGTTTTATGATAGCACTATCTCCTTTTCTTGATTTCACTGACTCTCCCTATGCTGAAGCACCAGAACTCCTGTTTCAGGTTCTGCAATTACCTGACCAGCTTAAACTGTTAGTCTTAACTGGCATATTCACAGGCAGTTATGCTCTTCATAGGTAGCTTAAGGCAGAGAATAAACAAAGTTATGTCGCTCGTGGTTTACAAGATTAGAGGGAATGTTCGTCGCTTGTTGACAGTTGTGCAAGGACAAGTCAACCGTCAAGGATTACTTGACAGTTCAATTTTTCAGTAATCAGGATGATAAAAATTGAGGATTAAA
>JABIBH010000299.1 GCA_018652925.1 bacterium
AGCCTTCAAACCTTTTCCAGCAAGGAGCTCAAATAGCAAACCAGCATTTTCCCCATGCCAGGCCCTAGAGCTTCCTGTAGCGCTTAATGATACACCTATGTACTGGGTTGACTCGTTAAAGAATGTCGATTCCCAACTCTGGTAACTATCGCTTTTTACAGAAGAAACTTCTGAAACAGTCTCATGTATCCATGGCTTGGCATAATTGCAAAACAGGCGTGTCAGATCTATGAAGCTTTCACCTGCAAACTGATATAGAAGCCGATTATCAATCTGCTCACGATCAACACGATAGTTGTATGCCCATTTACGGAAGCGGACGTTGTACCCAACTCGAATTGATGCACCAGAATAGAAAGTCCAAAACGCCGTTCTGGCAAAGCCCAGGTAATCAATAACTATATCGTAATGTTGATTACGAATAAATTGTGGCCAATTCCGAATTGACCCTGGATATGGGAGGATGTTAACTCCTGCAAATGAATCATCGATGAACTGTGCAAATGAATCATCAACTATCAGATCGATTCTTGCATTACCAAACAGCTCTTTTAATTGAGTGATTGCAGGTAGCGTTGCAAGAGTATCACCAAGTGCCTGACGGCGAATAATCAATATCCTGTTTGGGGAGATTTCTATCATGATTGATCTCCCAACAGTACATCTACAGCTGCAGTAACATCTTCAACCGATATGCCGCTCATATCATGACTACTGACAAAAACAAATGGGCCAGCTTCTTGATAAGGGAACCAGATTTCAGAGTTTGTTGGGCCCAATAATCCGATTGTCGGTTTCTGCAAAGCCACCGCTGAATGCATTAATCCCCCATCGACAGAAATCACCAGGCTACTTGAATTCAAGATACTTAACACTTCAGACAGAGGCAATGGCGGCAAGACCTTGCACCTGTTTTGCGTATTCAACTCACCGTATTTCCCGGCCCCGGCTGGTGGTGAAATTATTTTAATATTCAGTTTTGGATTTGAAGTCAAACTTGAAATCAATCGCAACCAGTTTTCTATAGACCACTCTTCTGTTACCCAGGTTGCGCCTGGAATTATCACTACAATTTGTTCATCATCAGGTTTGCTGAAATCCGAATCAATAACAGGCAGAAGTTTGCTATGAATATTTTCTTTAAACCAGGTTAGAAATGGTTTCCGATCTGCACCGTGTTGCAAAGGAATCAATCGTGATAAATTCTCACCGATTGCACCTGGTGCCATTTCATGAAAATGTTTATTGCTTCTATCTGGCAGTGAAGTTGTTTCAGTATAAATATGTTTACGCCAACTTTTGTGGCCAGCGATAGTCTGCTTGCAACCAGACAACATAAACAGGATAGCACTCCTGGAGTTGAACAGAAGGTCTATACCGAGATCATATTTGTTCTTTCTAACTTCTGCTATGCACTGTAAAGAGTTGTAAGAATTTGCAGGTATATGTTCAGATACGTTTAGTCGTTTTTCATCAGGAGTATCAAAAGTATTTCGCTGTAGTAACAAGAGGTTGGAAATAGTTGACTTTTTTTCCAGAATTGGGGCAAATCCGCTCTCACACAAGTAATCAATTTGTAAATCAGGATCGCCAAGTTTCAGAATATCCACTAGTACTGTTGAGATTACAATATCTCCCATATACCTTAGCCGAGAAACAAGGACTTTGTTGACAGGTTTCCCGTTCAGATACCAACTCAACTAGCCCTCCTTACTAACTATTTCTGCCACAACAGCGGATAAATCGATGGCAATTTGAGCACCAAGTTTTGAAATCAGATTTTTATCAGGTTCACTATTGTGTCCTGTCAAAACAAACCATGATTCGACACCCATATTACTGCCCAGCTCAACATCACTGACCTTATCACCGACCATAAATGATTGCTTTGGAGACCAGCTCAACACTTCAGACAGTTCATCAACTAAACCGGTCATCGGCTTGCGACAGTTACAGTTATCGGCAGGTGCATGGGGACAATATGCCACAACTTCAACAACCACCCCAAATTCAGCCAGCAACTCATCAAGCCGCAGCTGCACCTTCAATAAATCGTCTTCTGAAAAATATCCTCGGCCAATTCCGGATTGATTGGAAATAATCACAAGCTTGAATCCGGCCTTCACTGCTCTTACAAGAGCATCTCCAACTCCCGGCAACAGTTCAACAGATTCAGGATCAGAAAGATAATTGCAATCTTTGATTATTACACCATCGCGATCCAAAAACAGCACAGCAGTTGCTGCTGAAGCAGGGTCGTTATTTTGCTTTGGAAAATACAGACTCATACTTCACCTGTTTCCTTGATCAGAGTCTGAGCAGATTCATATACATCTTCTGCACTGATTGTTTCCAGACAAAATTCTGCATTCGTGCAGTTCTTTAAAAAACAGGGGCTACACGAAAAGCCCGCAACAGATACCGCCGTTGTCCATCGGCCTTTAGGGGAAGTCCACGCTGGACTGGTAGAGCCAAATATTCCAACCGTCGGGCAACCCAGGGCTGCACTTAAATGCATCAACCCACTGTCATTGCCGATAAACATTTTTGACTTGCTAAGTATGCTCGCTATTTCAATCAGTGTAGTCCTGCCTGTAAAATCCACTACCCCGACTTCATCGCCAAAGTCATCGAGCCAATTTAAACCTGCACTTCTTTTTAAATCATCCACATGAGCTGACGCTTTACTATCGCCGACAAGAGCTATGCTTTGATTATTATCCCGTACCATTCGCTCCAGAAAATCAGCCACCCTGGCAATTGGCCAACACTTGGCATCGCCATACGTAGACCCTATTGCAACAGTCCAGTAATTGTCAGCATCATTGCCATGCAAACCAGGATATTCAATAGATGGCAAAGAGTCAGAAGTTACACAGGTTTCATCGAAAGATTTTACAAGTAGATGCAGTTCTTCAGTAAAATGCATCTCCCCCTTTTCAGGTCTTGGAACATTGTGTGTCAGAAAGAGTGATCGGCCATCACCTTTAAAACCAATACGCTCTGGAATATTGGCTAGTAGAGTTACAGCCGCAGATCTGAAAGATGGAACAAGTAATATAGCGGAATCGAATTTGTGTGTACGCAATGCTGTTGCGAGTCTGATATTTCCTGTGATACCACTATGTTCACCAGTACGCTTGTACAAAATCACTTCATCAATTCTAGAATCATGTTGGAGCAAATCAGCCCAGCTGTCTCGAATTAAAACTGAAATTGAATAATTTTTTGCTTTTTCTGATTGTTTGAGAGAATTCAAAAATGTAGTTGCCATTACAAAGTCGCCAAGCCAGTTAGGCATTACAACCAACAGCTTTTGGTTTTTGTTATCCCGATGGGAAACCATCAGCTGCTCCTGACATCTGCAATCGCGGCCATGAGAGTATCAATTTCAACTCGCTGGCCTTCGGAAATACGTAAAATGCATACATGACTGGAATCGGTAGGTTCCCACACAGCTGAATCCTCTGCCATGAACAAACCAATTGTTGGAACTTCAAGCGCAGCTGCAAAATGGAACAAATCAGTGTTGCCCGATAGAAACAGATCGCAATGAGCAACAAGCTGAATTACGTCAAACAGGGATTCTCTAGGCAATGCCAAAGGTGGTACATTGAGTCCTGCCTCAAAGCGGGCAAGCCTTTCAGTGTCGTCAGAAAAAGTTACAGGGACGGTACGGCAGGATAGTTGACTGGATATTTGATTTACTACAAAATGCAAATTTTGAGCTGAAAATCCTACACCTGATTTTCCCAAAGCAGGATCTACGCCAATCAGCACTTCGCTTTGGCGGGGTTTTATAAAGTGAATCTTCTGCCCCATTTTTTTTAGTTTTTCTTCTGGAAGAGGAAGCCTGCATGGGCCACTGAGACTTGGTAAATCCAGGAATGGCGCTGCTGCCTGAAGTCTTGTACCACGATATCGTGTATCATCAGGTCTAGCCTTGATTTCAAAATTGATTGCTGGAGAAGACCCCTTGTGCGAAGGCCCCATCCTTAATCCAGCACCACTAAGTAATGCTACAGATTCAAGTACTGGTGAAGGATCGAAACTCATGACAATGCTTATATCATAAGAACGAGCACGTATGTCTTTTACAAGTCCCATAAAGCCGGGACTCCACGGGCGCAGTTGTTTTGAATTATAAAGTAAACAGTTTCTTGCCAGACCACTCGGAGCAACCAGAGACTCATGATGCTCAGGAGTTAATATATCAATTTGGGCTCTTGGATAACGATTTCTTATCGCTTGAATCATAGGAAGGTAAAAAAGAAATTCAGAAAGATCACCTGTATCAATAGCCAAAATGCGTGACTCATCTGAAATAGCCCCAGGCAAGACAAAACCTTCAGAATCACCCTTGAGTAGAAACTTTTTTAATAACTTTGCCAGAATTCCGCTATGTGCCACTTGCAGCTATCCTCCATTTAACTTTTACTTACATTTCACCGTTGGAAAAACTTCTGCCCAAACCTGATTTATATTTGTTACAGGAACAAATCGAATTTCTTTCCGAACTTCTTTTGGCAGTTTTTCCAAATCCACTTCATTGCTAGCTGGTATCAAGATTGTGTCTATTCCTGCTCGATGTGCAGCGAGTACCTTATCCTTCAACCCACCTATCGGCAACACATCTCCAGTCAAGGTTATCTCCCCAGTCATAGCTGTTTTGCGATTAATTGCCACGCCGGTCATCAGGGACATTAATACAGTTGCCATCGCTATGCCAGCACTTGGTCCATCTTTGGGAATAGAACCTGCAGGAATATGAATGTGCACATCTGTTTTCGGGAAGAAATCACTGTACTTTGAGTCTCCCCCAAATCGTGCTCGCAAATAAGAATATGCAGCATTAGCGGACTCTTGCATCACGCTTCCAAGCTGGCCAGTCAATTTAAGTTGACCGTTGCCACCGGGTAATGCAACTCCTTCAAGGTAAAGTATCTTACCACCGACAGAAGTCCAAGCTAAACCGGTTGCCACACCTACTTTTGCCTTGCTGCGTAATCTATCGCCTTCAAATTTGGCAGGTCCCAGATAATCAGAAACATTTTTCGCAGTTACTGATTTGGAGCCTTTCTTACCGGAAGCAACATCAAACGCAACCTTTCTGCAAACAGAACCGATAATGCGTTCAAGGCTACGAACACCAGCTTCCCTGGTATATTCACCAATCAATTTCCTAAGCCCGGCATCAGTAAAAGAAATCTGTGATGTCTTAAGACCATTGTTATCTACCTGCTTGGGTACCAGATATCGCTTCGCAATTTCCATTTTTTCCATATTTGTGTATCCGGAAAGATGAATGACTTCCATTCTGTCCAGCAATGGTCGTGGAATAGTATCTAAAACATTAGCTGTGCAAATAAACAATGTCTTCGAAAGATCAAAAGGCAGAGCAATATAATGGTCCGCAAATGAATTATTCTGCTCCGGATCAAGCACTTCAAGCAATGCACTTGAAGGATCACCACGGAAATCGTTACCCAGTTTATCAATTTCATCAAGCATGATCAGCGGATTATTGGTTTCACAATCTTTTATACCGGTAATCAATCTACCGGGCATTGCACCAACATATGTTCGTCGATGTCCTCTGATTTCAGCTTCGTCACGCATACCACCCAATGAAAACCTGATGAACTTCCTGCCGACAGCCTCTGCAATGCTCTTTCCAAGAGAAGTTTTACCAACCCCAGGAGGTCCTACCAGGCAAATAATTGGACCTTTGTTATCACCCTTCAACTTACGAATTGCCAGGAACTCAAGAATCCTCTTCTTAACATCGTCGAGGCCGTAATGATCCCGATTCAATATTTTGGCTGCCCGCTTCAAATTCAGTTTATCTTCACTGGATATATTCCACGGCAAATCCAGTAGCCAATCGATATAAGTCTTGGTAACAGAATATTCACTTGAACTTGGTGACATTCTGGAAAGCCTGCTGAACTCTTTCTCCGTAGCAGCTTCAACTTTCTCCGGCAGATCCGATTCATCAATGCGCTGGCGTAAATCTTCTATTTCGATGCTCAAGTCATCAGTGTCGCCAAGCTCACGCTGAATTGTTTTCAACTGCTGGCGCAAGTAATATTCACGCTGGTCCTTGTCAATGGATTTACGGACTTTGGATTGGAGTTTCTCACCTAATTCCAATACCTCTAATTCACGCATCACAATTTTCGATAGAAGCTTCAAGCGATCCAGCGGCTCAGCCATTTCCAGGATGCTCTGCTTTTCATCGACTTCAATATCCAGGTTGGTAGCAATAAGATCTGCAAGCCGGCCTGGGTCATCAATATTCATGACAACTACTTTTAATTCATCTGACAATCCTTCACTGGCTTCAATGATTTTAAGAAAATTGTTCGACACACCGCGCATATACGCCAACGTGCGCGGATCTGTTACCGAAGATTCTTCAATTATTCCAACTTTGGCTTTCATGTATGGTTCTTCAGAAATGAATTTCTTGATTTTAATTCTGGCTATACCTTGGCCAAGCAAGCGCATGCTTCCATCAGGAAACCTCAACATTTTTTGAATTCTTACTGCTGTACCGGTATGATAAATAAGCTCTGACTCATCTTCTGAATCTTCACCCTCAATCAAATCCCTCTGTGCGAATGCTCCCAGGATTTTGCCACTGGTCAAACAATCGTCAGCTAATTGGATGAGATTTTCATCGCTGAGAACCAAGGGAACCATCATATATGGAAATATAACAGCATCACTGATTGGCAGGATGGGAATCTCTGAGGGGATCGCCAATTCGTCATCAAAAATTTTGTCCGTAGTCATTTATGCTCCTACTTCCTGTTGAAAATAATAAACAAGAAGCCGTTTTTGTACTCTGCGATAGCACTTTCGGGATCGACGGAAACTGGAATTTCAATTCGCTTGGAAAATGGCCCTACATCGATCTCCATATTGAAATAATGTCTGGAGCCAACGTGCGCCTGATCTGGCCGAGTACCTTTAATCAACAAATAGTCGCCATTTGCCTGCACAGACAACACGCCTGGTTCAACACCTGACAAATCTACCTGTACAATGAATTTGTCATCAACACCATATACATCAGCAGCCGGACCCCAGCTTGAGAGGTCATCGACAGCAACTTTGTTTGCAGGTTCGCGCAACAAAGTCACTAATATTTCAAAGCTACTATTCATTTTTACCACCATTATCTACAGTGAAATCAGCGCTTTCTCGCCGAGTTTGGTTTATGTTACAAGGGCAGGCAATTCTCGTCAACATTTCAATAACTAGGATTGAACTCGAAGTCAGTCTCCATTAGAATGGGTTTACTCTCGTAAAATCAGTTTCGCCTGAAATGAAGGATAATTCAATGAGTGACTGTCTTTTTTGTAAAATAATCAGTGGCGATATACCGTGTGAGTTCCTCTACCAGGATGATGAGCTGCTGGCCTTCATGGACATTAATCCACAGGCCCCTTTCCACTGCCTGGTTATCCCGAAACTGCACATCAGCTCTCTTTCAGCAACTACTGAAGAGCACGAAGCAGTGCTTGGCAAATTAGCTTTGGCTGCAACCAGGATTTGCAAAGAACAGGGATTCGACGAAAATGGATATCGACTGGTTATAAACTGTGGTGAAGATGGTGGGCAAACTGTTCAGCATATTCATATGCACATATTAGCTGGACGCTCTTTGCAATGGCCTCCAGGTTAGTCGGTTTTCAGAAAGTACTTTCTGTCTTCTTTGGCGATCCACCACTCTCTGATGTTGTTATATGAAGAGAGCACATGAGGCTTAACGTTTTGGACTCGCTCGGATACACCTACAATTGTGTGTGGATAATATAAAAAGGCAGCCGGAGGATCTGCAACAACAGCAAATTCAAATTTATGCCACAGTTTAACTGATTTTTCCCGATCAGTTTCAGCAAGCGCTAACCTCAACAATGCATCCACCAATTCTGAAGAGTAGTTACCGTAATTAAAACGGCTTGATGGACCAGACGCATAAAGCGATGACGGGTCAACACTCATGCGTGAGCTGTAAACTCGAAGATATGAATCAAAATTACCACTGCGAACCTGTTCAATCATTGAAGAAAATTCTGCCACACTGCACTCAACTTTTGCCCCAATTGCACAGAAGTTTTCTCGCAGCATTATCAAAGAGTTTTCACGAACAGAATCGCCCTTTTTTGTAATAATCTCAAACTCCAGGTCAACTCCATCTTTTTCCCTGATTCCATCTCCATCACTATCCACCCACCCAGCTTTATCAAGCATACGTTTTGAACGTTCCGGATTGTAACTATCTGGATATATCTTTGCATCATGTGCCCAGGACGCAGGTGGAATTGGACCTTTACCTATAGAACCAAATCCATATAGAAAATCTTCGACAATACGTTCTCTATCGATAGCAAACGAAAGTGCCTTACGCACTGCTGGGTCTGTAAAAACTGGATTTTCAAGATTCCATGTCAACATACCTACCAATCGACCAGGGTTGTTATGCAAAACAACTTCTTTTACACTCGACAACCTGTTTGCAATATGTGGAGGAATATTATTAAGAACATCAATTTCACCAGTTTCCAGTGCAATTGCTCTGGATGTTTCATCGGGTATAATTTTGAAAATCACTCTTTCCAGGCTTGAATGCTTTCCTGAATAATTTTCGTTCCGCTCCAGAACCAGCGATGAATCATGGTCCCACTTTGACAATTCGTATATACCAGATTCATTTGTGAGAGTATTAACCAATCGGCCATCTTTAATTATTGCAGCTCGGTCTGAAGGTGAGAATATGAAATGCCCCAATGCCGACACTAAATCAGAACGAACAGATTCAAAACTGTAACAGACCGTCTGGTTATCCAAAGCTGTAACTGACTTGATATTTCTTATAGCATCACTGAGCCTTGGGCATGCCAACTCCGGGTTCTTATACAATTCACATGAAGAGACAATGTCATCGGCAGTCATAATTGTGCCGTCACTCCAAAGCCACTCTTTGATGGAGACTGTAATTGACAGACTATCTTCAGACCAAATCAGTTCGTCGCAAATGTTTGACTGATATGTAAAGTCCTCGCCCATTTCCATAACACTGTCGTGCATGATTGTCAGAAGTTGGCCAGAATATGATGATCTGTAAAAAAGAGGATTCAGACTCTCAGGCTCTACTTCCAGAGCAATTACAACTGTACCGCCTTCAGCAAATACGGCACTTTCCTTGTTGCTCTGAGCAGACTTTTCAGTACACCCGGATGAAAACAATATCAGCATTGGAATAAGCAAAACAGACAGTTTGCGGAACATTTTTCCCCATTTGAATGAATGTATTAACGCCTTTAAAGAATACAGATATCAATAGCATCGGTCAATAAAAAGAGACCCCGCATTCAGCGAGGTCTCTATTGTTTTTCCAGTTGTCTTATTTTACAAGAGTCATCTTTTGAACAGAGTTTTCATTACCCCATAATGCGCGCAAGAAGTAGGTTCCACTACTTACATTACGACCACTATCGTTCAGGCCATACCAGGTCCATTGGTTCCAACCTGAAGGAACCTGACCAGCATGTAATTGACGTACTCGCCTACCTTGAACATCAAAAACAGAAACGTCAACTGGACTTGAGGTCCCCTCTGGAACATACAACTTAATGTTTGTTGCAGGGTTGAACGGATTTGGGTAAACAGGCAGTACCGTAAACAACGAAGGAGTTTCGATTTCAGGCACAGCTGACAGATCATCAGGATCATACACGCCTGTTCTCTCAATGTTACATGCAAAAGTTGGCCATGGAACATTTGCTTGATTATATGGGAACGGCATGTCCCAAACATGAATCAGCAAGTCCCATCCACCATAGATAATATCGACATCAAGATCATTGTCCAGGTCACAGATTACAGGTGTAGGCCGGATTGGGCCACCCAGCGTGACTGGGAATCCGTCTATTGAAGCACCGGATGCACTAAATGCGTAAATGTTGTTTGGACTATCTTCAGAGCCACCACCAATACCAAATACAACATCCAGCAACTCATCGCCATTGATATCACCTACAACTGGACTCGATTCTGAATTACCAGGTACATATATCGGGTATCCCGGTATGTCAGTTCCAGGAGTGAATCCTCCTGTATCATTCGCATAAACAACGTGAATGTGTGATTCGTTGATGCTGACAACCTCAATCGCAACAATTTCCAGAGAGCCATCGCCGTTAAAATCACCTAGAGCAGGACTTGGACAAGGTATGCCCGCATTTGAACTATTGGAAGTGAACCCTGTCACAGGGAATCCATCAACAACTGATCCATCATGGTGAATTGCATGGAGCATATTATCTTCAGAAATAAAGGTGATTTCAAAATCATCATCATTATCAAAATCCCCGATTGCAGGGCTATTCACAATACTACCACCATTACCAACAGCATAAGGGAATCCAGCAGCTTCTGACTGATCATACTTTAGAGCATGTAGATAGTTCTGGTGGTTCCATCCATATTTTGTGCCAAATATTATCTCAACTGCCCCATCACCATCAAGGTCACAAAGCGCAGGAGAAGAAACACCCCACTCGAAATTACCATTTGGCCTGACAAAGAAAACACCATTGGTTCCAGGGTCGTCATCGCCGTCAAGTAATTCTGTACCATCAACATGCCATACCATAGTTTGGCCACGGAGATTATTAACTACAATTTCAGGATCGCCATCACCATCAACATCCCCAATTGCTGGTGTTGCCCAACTCCACTTCAGTCCACAACTTTGTGGCCATCCATCCAGTTCAGTGCCATCCCAACGGAATATGTGGATCATTTGCGCATCTTGTTCCATCGCAATAATCTCCATACCAGGGATTCCATCAAGATTGTACAGAGCCAGGCCAGAGGGAGAAAAAGTTCCGTCAAGATTAGTGATAGGTCCAAGAGTCTGGGCATTTCCGTCGCCATCAATCAGTTCATTGCCCATTGAATCCCAAACATAGATTTCATCAGCACCCAATACAATTTCAAGGTTCCCATCACCATTTACATCTCCAACAGCAAAGTGACCACTTGTTTCAATGGCAATTGGTAACGGAAAGTTACCAGATTCAGGTGGTGCAGTGCTCTGCCCAACCTGAATACTCATCGGACTTTCAACAAGAGAACTGTCAACTGCTGAAATCACATAATAATATCGGGTTAATAATTCCAGACCAGCATCTCGGAAATATGAAGTCCCGACAACGATGTCATGATTTATCTTTTCAAATGTACCCATGAAAGATGGGCTTCTGTATACATTGTAACCGTATAAATCATCTTCACTGTTTGGAGTCCAACTCAAAGCAATTATGTCGGCTCCCATTGAGCTGTCAGCTTCAATGTCGACTGGTGCAGAAGGTGGATCAAGAGTAAAATAATGAGTAAAACTTCTGCCATAGTTGTCCGTAAAAACGATATAGCACTGATATGGCAGCAATACATCAGAAACCTGTAACGTAAATTGTGTTGCTGATTCCCCTGTCTGCAATAATTCCAGAGGACCAAAGTTTGAAGTAAAATCGCCAATGATTACTGTGGGGCTATCTGACGACAGCTGCGCAAATGTGTAATCTGCTGTACCTGAACCAAAATTCTTGATCGATGGTACAATTGTTACCAGCTCAAGATCATCCAGGACCCCATCGCCATCACCATACTCAACATCACTCCAAACCAACTCGACAATTTCCATTTCCGGGGCAGCAACAGAAATCAGATTTTCAGTAAGCCATATATCTCTGGTCCCTGAAATCGAGAATTGTGCCTCGAATGTTGTTCCATCTCCAAAATCAGGACTTACCAAGATCAGAAACGAAGTTGCAGCTTGTACAGATCCGCCACTGGGAACATTACCAATTACTGAAGAAGATACCAAAACTGAAATTCCAGGATCAACAATAGAAAGTGAGCCTGTTACATTACCAGCACCACCACTTCCAGTGTCAGTTAACGTAGGACGTATTGCAACGGTTTCGCCCGCTTCAATAACACCGTTAGCATTACCGATAGAGCCATCAGTACCATCATCAATAATCTGAAAACTGCTGACTGCAAGGTAAGCACCACTATTATTGACAGCAATATCTACCTGGCTGATTTCTTTATTTGGAGCTCTGGCCGATAACGAAGCAACACCAGCCTCCACTAGAGTTATGTCAAAAACTACTTCACCATTGACATCAGTTATGCGATTAACATAGACATCATCGCCCATACTTAAAGTAACTGTTGCCCCAGGGACCGGTGCCAAATTGGATTCTACATAAGCAGTCACAGTTTGATTTCCAACTTCAAGGGCAGAATCAAGACTCACGGTCATATCTATGACATCGCTGGTCCAGATCGATAGACCAGGGTCTCCAAGCAAGGTATAATTCATGTAAGTCCAACGATTGAAACTTGGATGATTCACATCAGCAAGATATGGCAATCTGCTAAGTTCAACAGTGTCACCGAGTGTGTTGACTCCTTCACAAAGCAATAGTGAGAAAAATTCCTGCTGATAATTATTGGAAGTATAAGGAAATGCTGCTCTTGAAGATCCAATTGATGCAATTGTTCCACCAGTTGGATGTAATACCAGACGTTCCATCAGGCAGGAATAATCAAATGCTGCCGATGCACAGTTAAGAGCAAATAGTAACATTGGATGCTCATGATTTTCCAGGGCATCCGCATCAGAAACTGTAAAGACACCCTCGCCAAGGGACATATCAAAGAAGAAACCGTGACCAATCTGGCTCATTATTCCATATTGATTGCTATTGATAGCACTGATAACAGCGTCCTTGGTTTCATCCAGTGATCCCGGGTAAACAGTGTAGTTTTCGTAATATCTGGTAACACTCATATCGGTACAAGGTACTACAAAATCATCTATCAAGTCCTGAGCAAAAGAAGCGCCATCAGTTGATGGTGTCTCATCATCGATCCAGAAAAGCACTTCTGCAGCTGCCAAAAATCCATTTGTCCAAGTAACGCCAGCAGACTGGCCTTCATATAAAATAACTTTTGCAATATAATCCTGAGTTTCGTGCACTGTACTAGAAGGAATTCTGCCAAGCGCAACCTCACTGGCCATATCACACAGGTCATCACCATAAGTTGTGCTGACTTCGCCGTATGTGTCATCACCATCACCGTTCCAGTTACCATCAAGACATGCAAAATACAGATCGGCAGGAATTTCTGTGTATCCTGCTGCTCCATACAGATAATCTTTGATAAATCGGGCAGGAACAACATCAGTGTCACCACCAATAACTACATATTCCAGACCCCATTGCTCATAAGCATCACTGATAAAGAACCGGATAGTTTCCTGAATATCTGCACCATTGCGACAATTGCTTTCGATCCACTCAATTGTTCTAACTGCAGCAGGCATACCAATGGATGTACGATAGTCAGCCAGCTGCTGAAAAGTAGATTCGAGTTCATTGTTGGTAATAATAAGATAAGACACAGGACTGCCATCAAGACCTGGCACTCTTTCAGGGTTGTGACCTGATTCAACCGGGCTAATCTGTATGCCTTCTTCGCGCATGTAAGCCGATATCATTTCAGGGTTATCGACAATTTTCGCAAGAGCAGCTTCAATTTTCTGCTTCTCTCCTGGAATTTGACGTTGACGTGTTGCAACGAAATCCTGAATATTGATTTCACCTTCGACCAGAATTATTTCATATTGTTCAAGCAATTCCAAAGCCACATAATTTCCATTTTCATCAATAACTGCTCTCAAGGGATAGCTACTGATACTCGCTAAACTGTATCCCTTATAGACAGAAACATTACTAGGAGAATTCCAGTTTGCAGGAAATCTATTGTCACTACTTTGCAGGAAATTGTAATCAACAGAAACTCCCTGGCTATCTACTTCTGGAAGCGCAAGAGACAGCTCTGAAGGCAACTCGATAATTCTTGTTTTCAACGGTACCAATTGCAAGTGAGAATTATTGGAACCGGCAGGAATAAGCAAGTTGTGATAGTTTACAGGTAATACAGGTTTGCCAGTATCCTGTAAGACTGACAGATCATGATATTGCGGAAAACAATCTCCATTTTCATTATATTCCCAAACGATATCATCTAAAGAAAAGCTGCCGGAGAATATCACTGTTCCACCATTGGCAACTGACACTAATAGTATAAGGATAAACAGAGAAAGAATATTACTCTTGAAATATGTGTAGTTTAGCATTGTAGCTCCTGTTTGAGTATCCCAGACATAAGATGCCTGATAGTTATAACACCCTGTGGTTACAAACGTTAGGTTTTGTAAACGCTTCGTTTTTTCTGTCCAAGCTCATTCGCTTGAAATCCGATGCAATATCAAGTTGCGTCCAACCCTCCAAATTAGGGTTTGTGAGGTGAAACTATAAATCGTGGAACTTACATTATACAAGAATTCTCTGGATAAGACAATACTCTCCAATATTTGCTATCAACGAATCAAGGTCATACTTCTGCTGGAAATACTGTTTTCTGTTTCCAATCGATATATATATACACCGCTTGCAACAATAGTTCCTGTATTATTATCGCCTCGCCATTGAACAGAGAATCTGCCCCCATCAACCTCTTCATCCAACAAAGTTTTTACATTGCGGCCCAACAAGTCATAGATATTCAGTGATGCTTTTCCTCTATAGCCCGTTGGTATCTCAAAAGAAATGAGTGTCGAAGGATTAAACGGATTAGGCGTATTTTGCATAAGTTTCAACAGTGAAATTGGTGTCTGATTTACCTCAGATGGTTCAGCTGGTAAATAAAGCCCTGTGCGACTGATGTTGCCGTGATAAGTTGGCCAGGGAGAAGTTGCTGCTGAATAAGCAAACGGCAGATCCCAGACATGAAATGCCAAATCCCAACCACCATAAACAATGTCGATGTCCAGGTCCTTATCCACATCACAAATCATTGGAGTAGCCCTGATTGGGCCATCCAAGGTTAATGGGAAGCCTGTAACCCTGCCGCCATTGTGCATGAAAGCGTAAAGTAAATTTGGTGCAGAGTCAGAGCCCCCTCCAACTCCAAAGACGACATCCAGCAATCCATCGCCAGTTATATCAGCAACAATTGGAGAAGATTCAGTATTGCCTTCCACATCAACTGGCCAGCCATCAAGATTTTCGCCATTCAGGTTCAGAACATGAATTTGGCCAAAATCATGACCATGTATAGCTACAGCAACAATTTCAAGTACATTATCTCCGTCAAAATCAGCCAGGGCTGGAGATGGGCAAATGCCACCGCTTGTTTCACTATCGGAAATAAAACCAATTGGGAATGGAGATAAAGCCATTCCGGTTGAAGTAACAACATGCAATTCATCATTCTCTGTAATTATTACAATTTCCAAGTCTCCGTCACAGTCCAAATCACCTATTGCCGGTGCGCAATGAGATTTAGCTGCAGCAGGCAATTCATAAGGCCACCCACTGATGTTATTGGCAGTTAAATCAAGAGCGTACAGGTTGTTGGATTCTCCATTGGAAATCTTGCTGGCAAAAACTATTTCCAGAGTATCGTCACCATCCAGATCTGCCAATGCTGGAGAACTGTATGTATACCATTCAGCTGGTCTGACATGAAAAACTCCATCTGTTGCTGGATCATTATCCCCATCAAAAAACTCGGTTCCATCATGATTCCAGACATAGGTATGACCATGGATATCATTGACAACAATTTCCATGTCACCGTTGTTGTCGATGTCACCAACTGCTGGTGTTGCCCAATTCCAGTAGTTCATCTGTTTTGGCCAACCATCGGCAACAGAACCATCGCCATTAAATATATAAATACTGTTTGTGACTCTGCAGCTTGCCACAATTTCCATTCCCGGGTCATCGTTAATGTCACCAAGTGTCACCCCAGCAGGACCCCATCCGCCACACAAATCTGAAAACGGCCCTGATGTTTGACCATCGTTATCGCCATCACGGAGTTCAATACCAGTGCTGTCCCACACATAAATATAATCAGCTGCAAATATGATCTCGTTTTCGCCATTGCCATTGATATCACCAACTACACAATGACTTGAAGATTCAACATCCAGCAGTATGGGAAAACCTGCTACTTCTGGTGGCGTTGTACTTGCAGATATTGTGTACGATTGTTGACTTAAAAGTCGCGATGAGTCGGTAGCTGCAACGCGATAATAATACTTGGTCAGAGGAGCCAACTCGGTATCTCTGAAGAATGAAGCCCCCTCTAGTGGAGACAAAGTAATTCTTGAAAATGGACCGTTGGGAAGTTCTGATCGGTATATATGATAACCAAACAGATCCAGTTCAAGAGTAGGCTCCCACTCCACAATGATCTGTTCCCCGGCAGGCGATGATGCACCTGTCATCACGGGCTTTGCTGGTCTTACCATGTCAAAAATGTGGCTCCAGGAATGACCATACTCATCGACAATTGTCAACAATCCCTGGACAGAGCCACTTGTGTTATCGATACGGATCAGGAAGCGATCATTCTGGTCCTGCTCTTCCAATTTTCCAATATTGTCCCAACTGCCAAATGGTTGAATCGGAACAATGCCAATCCCGATTGCTTCAACTGTTCCGGTTAGAGCACCTGCACTGGACCAACCTGAATTGAAGAGATTCACATAAAGTTCAATCTCTTCCCCCTCTTCAATTATGCCATTCCCATTTCCACTTGGGTAGTCTGCCCACGTCAATATTGATGGTGCAATCACCGGGGCAACAATTTCCAGACTCAATAAATCCAGAATTTCAAAACCCGGGTTACCATCTTTCAATTCGAATTCGAGAGTGGATGCATTTCCCAGTTCAGCAGATAACTGCACCAGGAAAATGACTGAACTGTCTACTTCACCCGGATTCAGTTCTCCGACCTCTGCAACATTCGTAAGTACAGAGCAAGCCGCTGAGGTGCAGACTAACTCAACAAGTGATACATCGGACCAGGCTGTTCCACTGTTAACCAACTCAAATTGTATGGCAACTGTTTCACCTGAGCCTGCCATACTATCGCCATTTCCAATCGACCCGAATGTGCCATTGTCGATAATTCTGTAATTTTGAATTGCGATATATGGTTCCCCGGAGCTTACTACTTCCAGGCTAGAGATGTTCGGCCGGTAACCTTTGGCAACTGCAACACATTTTATACTGTCAACAGAAGTTGCAATGTAATCCAGAGCAGCTATTCCTTCTACATTCGTAATTGCTGACGAGTAGCCCCCACCTTCATGACTTAAAGTTATAATCACATTTTCAACTGGGACTGTGCTGCTTGTCACAGTTACTTCAACACTTTGTAGGCCTTGAATCATGTTCTCAGTTAATGCAATTTCAAGGCTTCCCGGCTCAGAGGGATAGAACATAAGAGTAGGATCACCTATTAGTGTATATGTCATATGAGTCCATCTTTCGATGGTATTCATACTCACCAAATGATCATAGTTTGATCTGCTTTCTACGATAGCATCTCCCACTCTGGCAATTTCGCTTTGATATAATGCTGAAAAGAAATCAAGTTGATACCCGCTGGCTATTCCTGGAAATGCGGCTCGCGAAGACCCAATTGCCAGCACAGCACCACCATTGTCGTTTATAATAAACCGCTCAAGAATCGAGTTGTAATCAATAGCGGCAGACGCACAATTCAGGCTGCTCAGCACAAAATAATTCGGATTATTGTAAAGTGAACTTATATCTCCCAGATCTAGGGATCTGTCGCCAACTGACATGTTGTAAAAGAACCCATGTCCCACATGCACAACTAAACCGTAATCGGTGCTGGACATTTGATTCACTACTGCAGAGTGAGTTTCAGGGAATGCACCATTCCATAAATTGTATGCCTCATAATAACGGAACGCCTCAATTGAGGATAAAGACATTGCATTTTCAATTATTTCTTCACTAAAGATTGCCCCATCTTCATAAAGATCGCCACCTTGCTGGTAATCTGAAGGAAACAGAACTTCACTCATGAACAATGCGTTTCCATTATGAGGTCCGATATTTGTTTGCTCGTATGATATGATTTTATTTACGAAAGTTGCAACCTGGAGAGTGGTTGACACTGGGGCACGACCAACAGCCAGCTCTGCTACCAGATCGACATAATCACCCTCATCACCATAACTTATAAACGCTTCACCCATATTCGCATCGCCATCTGCATTCCAGTTGCCATCCAGACAGGCATAATATAGATCCACAGGCATTGTTGTCCCCTGCCCTGGTGGATAGAATGTATTGTGAATCATCCGGGATGGAATCACCGAGACATCACCACCAAGCAAGACATAACGAGTACCCCACAGCTGGTATGCCAGTTGCAGAAAATTCCTGATTTGCGCCGGTTGATCTATTGCCGATGG
Organism: bacterium; assembly: GCA_018652925.1. Lineage (GTDB taxonomy): Bacteria > Krumholzibacteriota > Krumholzibacteriia > LZORAL124-64-63 > LZORAL124-64-63 > JABIBH01. The sequence goes on from JABIBH010000299.1 coordinate 18,398, forward strand.
ATAGTTATTGGCAATCCACTCTGTGCTACGCACTACTGTTCTAATGCCACGCTCAGTTTTATAATTGGCCAGATCCTGGAATTGAGGCGCCAGTTCCTCAGAGGTTACTATTACAAACTCAACAGTAGACCCATCCATTGACGGTCTGTCACTTGGTTCAAATTCCAAAGGCTCAATGTCGTTATTAACATATCTGATTGGCTGGCAAGAATCCGACTTGGCAACCAGTGAAGCCGTTACAATAAAATCTCGAGCTGTTGAACCTGAATTGTCAGAGAGATTGATTCTGACAGGAAAAAGCCTGAAGAATGCAGTAGTTACGCCATGCAAAGTATTGCTGCCGATGAATTCTCCAGCTACAGGGGGCCAGTTAACATTTTGACCACTCAGCCGAGTATCGGAAATGGCAATGTCATCAGAGTTCCATACGTGTTTTGAGATTGCCACAGAGCCTGGCAATTCAATTTGCTGATATTCAGTCGAAATTACAGCCGATTCTACATCCCATCCAGCAGGAAGCACGACCTCAAAAATTTGTTGTGGAATTATCGGCACACCGGTTTCCAGATATGATTCGCACCCATCTAAAATCGGCATCAAACCATTATCAGTCTGTTTCCAGGAGAGATTATCTATTTCACAATCTACTACGTATTGCTCAGTAATTGATGTCGCAAAGACATCAGATGGCAAGACAAGCAGGCAGATTAATATCGATAAGATAGTTACAAGACACTTTGACACTCGAAGCCTCCAACAGCTGCACTGCAGGTTTAAGTTCACTTCAAGTTATTCGGTAGATTTTGGGAAAACTTTAATTCAATTTGATTCTAACAACTTCTCGCGCTGGGACATAGATACATTTTTTGTGGCCATTATTTTCTACAATAACCAGCCGTCTGGAGTGTGTATAATTTCTACAAATAACTTGATCTCCAAAAATGCGAGAACTGGTACCTGTTCTGGACAACTGTGCAATCTCATCGTCACAGAGCCATATCACATCCTGGGCTTCAAGTTTACTTAACAGTTTATCCAGGGAGGACAATCCAATATTCTGCAAAACAGAATCAGTGCTAACAAAATTTATCCTATGTGTTTCAACAACAGCAGGTTGACCACGATTCCAGCTTGTAAGCACTTCGTCATAGCAACTGAATATTGTTGCATCATGGTCTTTGTGTTGCAAAGATTCCAATCGGCAGTTGCGTTCAATATAACAGAGCTTTTTTTCGGATATTCTGCGAATACCTCTTTCAAACATTTTCATCACGTGGCCTGTGTATTTGTTCTGATTTGGCCGACGCTGCCCTCTTTTAGCCTGAACTGCGCGCAAACCGACACTCGTCCATAGGCTTTCATCGTCCCTATACCATACATAATCTGGCGCAATAACTGAGCTGGGCATCATGCCAAAATAATCCGTGAAATTGTCAATAGACCGTTCCAGATTATCCTCAACAACTTTACGATCGGCCTCCAGACCAAGCTCAAAAGCAGACATACACTCTGGAAACAACAGTACCCCTGCATTATTCAATTTTTCCAGTTGGCTGTTCCCATTAACACTGCTTTTCATTTGCAAAGGGTTGTAATGCCACGACCCATGAAGCTCAGGAACCCATACTCCAGCTTCTATTGCACTGTTCACTGCATCCCACATTCCAGGTCTTTGATATGCAGGATGCAAATCAGGAATATCATATTCCATCCAACCGGAAGGTGTTGACTGTAATGAAGAAGTTATATAGTTCGCTTGAAATACCGCAGGATTACTATCTCTATCAAGATATTTTGCCAGAACCGATGCCAAATCAGCAACATCAGTACTGTCTTCAAGAGTTGAAGTCCAATATACAGGCGGGAAATTTCCAGGATTTATTAATTCGATTTGATCATCATCCAATATTATTGATTCAGGCGAAAATCCGCAAAGCCCCCAATCATCGCTATGGATTGCAACTGAACGGATTGCTCGCCAGTCAACCATGGAACCTTGACCAGTAAATAAAATGAGGCTGCAAAATATCAGAAATAATGTTATCAGCAGTCTCAAAACATCTCCTTGCTGTATCTTGCCCACCAGAATTGCCCGTAGCTGAGGCCGTGTTTATTAATAGAATCGATCAATCGATTCGGTTTATCAGGTAGACTACAAAGCATTGCGACCAACTTTTCCAGTGAATTCACCTGGTAACTGTTTTTCGCTGACCCAAAACGCCACGACGATTCCTCTGTTGCAGTTGACAGTATACTTTCTACACCATCACTGAAAGATATCAATTCGCCACGCCATGAGGGACCTGTTCGGCACAATAACCTTTGAAGTTCCTGATAATTCGACTCAGCGATATTACTGGATTCAGTGTCATCTTCAAGAATAAAAATAACTCCTGAATCTGAAAGAAAACTTTGCCAGTAATCAAGCAACTTTAAACGGTCATTTAAATGACGCCACAAATTTGGCACCATCAAAATATCTACCGAAGCTTTCCTAAAAGGAATTTCGGCTGCATCTGCCTTAACCTGAGTAAAAGATGAATTATATGTAGGTTCAATATCGAGTTGAATAACCTGCGTATATGATTTTATAACATCCGAAAACAGTGAATTCCCACTACCTAGCTCTACAACAACAGCATTTGGATTTTTCAGGAAATCATTTACAAGAACACCGGGAAGCGGAGTGAAAGCCATTATTTGTCTTCTGTATTTACTTCAACCGGTTGCCCTCCAGATGCAGCAGCCATAACCCGTTCTACTTTTTCTCTTTCAACTTGCAAGTCTATAATTTCTGCAACGTGAGTGTGAGCTGGCCTTGGCTCAGAAGCTCCGTCATCAAGACCCATTATAAATTTCAGCTCGCTGAAAAAATCCATCGACTTTTCAGAATCGACATTTTTCCGTTTCGCTGTCCATAAAAAGAACATTGCCAGCCAACAGCCAAGAGCAGGCAAGCCAAGCCATGGTACACCAATAAATCCTGAAAGGGCTATCAGTGAAGAGCCAACAGTAAGCAACAATAGGAAGTAGACTGTAGTTGTAGACCTGAAACCAAGTCTGATCAGCCGATGATGCAGATGATAGTCATCAGCTTCAAATATCGATGCTCGTCTGCGATACCGTCTGATAATTGTAGTTCCAGTATCCCAGATCGGAGCAATCATTGGTGCAAGCAGCAGAAATAAGCCAACACTGTTTTGCCGACTGACATGCAACAGTAAGATTGCAAGTACAAGTCCCATCCACATACTTCCAGAATCACCAAGGAAGATTTTTCGTCGACCCATGTTCCAATACATGAATGCTAGTGTTGAACCACACAAAGTTGATGCATAAAATGCGCTATAATAATCTGAGACAGCAATGGCGATAACCATGATACAAAGTGATGCCACAACACCAATACCACTTGCAAGACCATCAAGACCGTCTATCAGATTCATAGAATTAATAAAGCCAAGATACCAAAGCAAAGTTATTGGCCACGCCCAGCCACCAAGTTCTAACTGTCCAATTATAGGCAAGTAAACAGTATCAAGACGTTCACCTGCGAGCATCAGGGCAACTATAACAAGAAGTTGACCATACAACTTCTTTTCAGCGTGAATATGAAAACGATCGTCACCAACACCAAGAGCAAGTATTGCAAGCCCAGCACCACCAAGTACAGCCAACCATGACCACGGCAACGGGGTGACTCCAACAAAACGATCAATTATAAGAAGGGTGACAAAAAAGGATATAAAGATGGCCATGCCACCTGTTCGCGGCACTGGCACATTATGGGAGCGAC
>JABIBH010000300.1 GCA_018652925.1 bacterium
CATTCAGAGTTGCCCAGTCAGTTATCATTGTTGCCCAAGGAGCAAACCGTAGTGTTGTTGTATCATAACTGATTGCGTTCATTGAATCAGACAGCTCAACAACATCACCAATACCATACTGTTCCTGACCATATGAAACATGAGCATTCAGCGCCAACCAGCTGCCATGCATTTTGCTCAAGGTCATGAATGCTCTGTTAGCATCAAAGGTTGTATCGGTTTCACCAAGATCAATAGACTGGCGGATAATCTCGCCACCAGCTTTTGTGCTGATTCCAAACAGTTTCGCCCTACCGCAGAAGCGAGCTTTCATGGCATCGCGTTTGCGGTCTGGTTGATAATAGAACATATCGCCTTCATCAACACGATCTGCCTGCTCAGTACTATAGTTGACAGAGGCCTTTGCACTAACATTGCCAATTTTTTTGGAAGCTTTAAATGCAACCTTGGTGACAGTTTTTTCAAGACTGGTCACATTGGACTCAATAACATTTCCGCCAAGCCCATCAAGCAGCTCAATTGTCTGATCGATGTCTTTTTTAACAAAACTTGCTTTGGCTGAAAGCCTGGTCTTTGCAATGCCGGTATATCGAACTGTACCATTAAGTTTCGTTGTTGTTTTGGTTCTGTCCAGATCTGTGACATTTGCCGAAGTCAGCGAATAACCACTGCTTTCAACAATTGCGACACCAGCAGAAACTGTGGTAGTTAATGCCTCTTTCTGATATGCAATCCCAACTGTTCCAGACTTGGTATTACTTTCAAGATCAGTAGCTTTGGCTGCAGCAACCCTTGAGTTGTTGTTGGCAATAATTCCGTTACCAAACAGCGACAACTCATCATTCAACAGATACCTTGCACCTAGAGCGCCACTCCAAGTTGTTCTGTCGATAGTATTGTAATCGTTTATCAGCCAACCATCGTCATTGCGAAGAATAAATTTACCGCTCAGATCAAGGTTGCCTCTGGATATATCATATGCAGTCCAGAATGTTCCTGAATCGCGACGGCCATCAACAGTAGAGAATGCCGCACCCTGGTATCCGGCCTTGCTTCCTTTGCGACGATCATTGACATAGCCAAATTCCAGATTGCCTCCAAACAGAGAGCCTCCATGAGCTGACAGTGACCACCTGCTCCAGCGTAAGGTTGGCGTCAGATCCAATGGAGTTGGCTCCAGTAGCATTGGATGGTTAGTCTCGATAGTCCTGTCATACAGGAAGTCATAGGCCCTTGCATCAAACTTGAACATCAGACCTTCAGGTTGAAAAAACCTGGCTGACATTCTGCCATCTACTTGACCACCATTTGTAACCGCATCGCCTTTAAGCAAAAACGATGTGCCGTTTGGGTTTTTATCAAGATAGAAAAGCTCATCGCTGAAAGTTACATCGTCCGTTATCTGAAGCTGTTCTGCTATTACATCAGCTGAACCGTATAAATCGTTTATTGTAACTGTTGCCTGATAATAGGAATCTTCTGCCGCAATTGAAGAAACTGCAATCAGGAGAGCTATTGTAATTATTGTTTTGTTAAACATTTCATCCCTCCTTATCTGGTTCGCAGTGATGAATCACTGTTTGAGCCGTGAACTGCATTGTGACATTCATAGCAGCGTTTCTCTTGCACAAAATGAACTTCCGTATCGTAGTGACACTGAATACAGAGTGAGTTGCTGTCTTGAGTTAACAGCTTGTCATTGATTGAGCCGTGTGGGTTGTGACATTCGGCACATTCGCCGCTTGTCACATCTTCATGTTCAAAAATGAATGGCCCCGATTTCTCCGTATGGCAGTTGAAGCAGATATTTTCTGTCATATCAACAGTGTTCAACTCTTCACCATGCAAGCCGTGGCAATCCTGGCAATCGATCTCACCTTCAAGAACCCTGTGTCGATATGGCATACTGAATTCTACGAGTTGCTCAACATGACACACAGTGCAGAATTGTCCTGCAACACGAAAGTCTGCTTGTGATGCTTTTCCGCCATAGTGAGCCTGATCGCTGTGACAATTGTTACAGGAAACATACTCTGCATGCGGATCATTTTGATGATTGGCTATGCGGTTTGTATGACACTGCATACACAGCGCAGATTTTCCCGCAACATCCAGAGAGGCCATATAGTCTATACCGTATATGTTTTCTTCCTCTTCTTCGGCATGAACAGAACCGGGTCCGTGGCACGCTTCACAGATACCAATATCTGTGCCTGGTACTTTGAAATCGTTGGTTACCGAATGGGGAGTGTTGTCATAGATCATGCTGACGTCGTCGTGACAGTCGACGCAAACGTCGCTCCCGACATATATTGCATCATCAGGAGTTTGTGCCACAGCAACTGCTGCTACAAGTAGCAGTGCGGTGATTAACACAGGAGATTTTTTCATGCGAACCCACCTTGCAGGTTGATTAATTGTTCAAACGGTCAATTAATTAAGTAACTGTTTGGTAATTTTCTGTCAACCTATGTGTTTTCGCTAGGCAGTTCTTCCGAGGAAATATCGCCACTCAGCCAGGGCGCTGTCGCTGATATTCCAGCGTGGCAATTCGTTTTCAGTAGAACGTACAATTTGATTGGCAATATGTTCTGAATTGATTTCTTTTTTGTGTCTGGCAAGTCCGGGCAGAAGCGCACCAACTGTCATGAATAATCTCAGGGCATCTGTAGTCCAGGTTATTTTGAATTCATTTTTGACAGCTTCTATTCTGGCGCCATATCTCAATAATTCTGAAACTGTTACTGCTGAAAGTGAATTTACAGTCCAGGGTAATGCAGAAACGGCGTGTAGCCTGACAAAACCATCCTTGCGATAGGAAGACAGTATTGGTGAATGGCTGTCTGTCCATAAAGCACCAAGCAGGCTGACGGATCTTAAATCATTAATTGAAGATTCTGGCAGGGCGGACAGGATTCGTTGAACATCGCTTTTGGATAGTGGATGAAAATACGGCGCCTCGACAGGTGTTATGATTACCCTGACGGGCATTATAACACTTGCGTGCTGTGTGGCTCCGCCTGCAGCAGCTTCCATCTGCTTTTTTCCTGAGGATTTTTCCATTATCATCCTCATACTCCTCTTTATTTATCGCAACCATCTGCACCGTCATATAAAACGGTTTGCCTGCCACGTAGCTGGAGCTTCAATAGCTACGTGGCTATATAATTCAGTATACTCACAAAACCTGAAGCCGCAACTTCCTAGAAACCAAACAGAATTCCGCCGCTAAGATTTGTGCGCTCTCCAAAACTTGCTTCAGCATTCAGCTTTAAACCGAAATTCAATGTTGCGCCAAAAGTGGTTCGACTGGTTTGCACACCATCCGCTGCAAAGTCAATTTGATTTTCGCTCTTGGTTTCATCGTCGACCAATGTGTAGCTGATATCAACTGATGACGATTCATAAGCGTAGCCGGCATAACCCGTTAAAGGCCCAAATTCCCGACTGACTGCTACATGGTAAGATGTAGCTTCTGCATTCGCTGAATCACCAATTGTCAGACTTTGTTTGAAAAATCCAACCATAACGTCAACTGGTAAAACCGTGGTGAAAAGATTGTTCACTCCATACTGAACACCAAAACCGCTATAGCCAATTTTGCCGATATCTCCGCCATCGATTTCTGGAAGCCAGCGTAAAACTCCGCGCAAACCGGATACACCACCGATAGTAAACTCAGGTATCATCATCGGAATGTTTTTTGTTTCAATAACACCGGAAATTGTTTGTTCACTGGCGACTGGGACTCCGCCATAAATTGCTACAAGCTCACCTGTGTCTGTTTCACTTCCAAAAACAGTTGGGCCGTGCATCCAGATTACCCCAGACTCTCCATATCCATCATCGCCCTCATTGACTCCATAAGATTCATCCAGAGTTACACTCTTGTAGACATCGAACTGCTGATCGCTGTCTTCGAGCTGGGTGTTCATCATTTTTAAACCGAATGAGAACTGAATGTTCGCTACTGGGATATTCGCAGTTGTGAAAAGAGCACTGTTCTGGTTGATACCAAACGCATCAATCAGTGGACGAGTATATTCTCTGGCATACTCCAAACCTACCTGCTCAATTGCCTCGTCAAAACCCTGAGCAAACGCACCAACGGCACTTAGTGCAACAATCACTAAAATTAGAACTTTCATGTTTGTTCCTCCTGAACATTATGTTTGCAAGTCATCTGAACTATCACAAATGGTATCACAGAGCTTGATAATAGCAACTACTTCCGGTCTATTCTCTGCAATAGTTCATTTGCGTTTTGTTTTTGATTCGGGAATTGTTTTGCGCGTTGCAATGCTGTTTTTGCATCGCCAAGTTTACCTGTTTCCATTGCACAGTATCCAACCATCAGCCAGTTTCTGCCCTGATTCGGATCCAGTTCTGTTGCCGATAAAAACGCGTCGAAGGCTGCTTGATAATTCTCTCTGCTGTATTCAACATCGCCCAGCAATGACCAAAGTCTTGCGGTTGGTTTTGTTTTCAATGCCAGCTGAAGTGCCTCTGCTGCTTTTTCAGTTTGCTGCGCCGATAGTAAAGCCGAGGCCAACATCTCATACTGCCCTGGAGTTGCAGTTTCAGTGGTATCGGACAGTGCGATTTCATAATGCAATGCCGCTTCTGCTGGTACTCCCGAAGCAAAAAGGATATCGCCAAGCTGTAGCTGTTCGCTTCTTGAAAGTGGTTGCAGGTAGCCGCGAATTGTCATCGCTGCTGCTGCCTGTTTGAAGTCTTGTTGTGCAGAATAGAATTGATACGCCAGGAGCCAGGCAGATGGATCATCGGGATAGATTTCACAAAAACGAGTGACTGTTTTTTGTGCCACTTCTATTTCATCGACTTCCATTGCTGTCGCCACAGTTGTTTGCAACCAGTCCGGTTTTGGTAAATCCGTTGCAATTAATTCCTGTAACAATTTCAGGGCCGCGCTGTTTTCTCCAGCCAGGGAATTACAAACCCCGGCGTAATAAAGCAGATGTAGTGCTGGGATTTCCTTAAGCCGAAATCCTTTTTCAAAAGCATTCGCGGCTATTGAATAATTTTCTATTGCATAAGAAGTTTCTGCAAGACTCAACCAGCCATTGGTAAACTCCGGATTCAACTCAACTGTTTTTTGATAGTGATTAGCTGCCGAATGAAGTGAATCGCATTTGGCCAAGCTGTTGGCAAGATGAAACCGAAGCAGGTAGTGGTCCTGATCCGGGTAGTCGGTTAGACATTCCTGAAGCAGCTCTGCAGATCCTACCCAGTTATCAATTTCACGCAGCTGTTGTGATCTGAAAATTGCACGACGTGCTTTGCTCTGCACCGATGACATGTCATCAGCAACAGCAGTAACAGCAATCAGCAGAATAAGGAATGCGAATAGTTTTTTCATGATTCCAGCTCGAACCGAATAGTTGTAATAACCCAGGACGAAACCGGTGTGCCGTCAATTTTGCCGGGATCAAATTTCCATCGTGGTAACATTTTTAGAACTGCATCATCAAATAAACCTTCAGGCTCTGCTTTTAGAATTGTGATCTTGCCTACAGTGCCATTTTCGTCGACCAGGAATTTTACATCTACCGCTCCCTCAATGTCTCGCTGCTTTGCCTTGTATGGATAAACAGGAGCGATCCTGGAAATTACTCTTGGTGGATGATCAAGGTCTGCGCTGTTAAATATGAATTTTCCAGACTGCTTACTGGTGTCGATGTTTAGATTAATTGCCAGCGCGGGCCCCGTAAATTGCGGTGGTGTAAGACTTGGCGGAGTGAGGTCTGGCTGGAACTCGGTCTGTTTTTCCTCTTTTGGTTTTTCTGGTTCCTGCTCCGGTTCCGGGTCTGATATTTCAGGTGGAGTCAAAGAAACAAGTCTGATTGCAGAGCTGAAATTCTCGTTTTTTTCAACTACTCTTTCCTGAGCAAGCATTGATACCACAAACAGCAGCGCCAGGTTCACAATCAGTGCACCAATTATTGCTGTTGCAAGTCGGGACACAGGCTAGTCCTCCCGCTTGGCAGCAAGACTAATGTCCGCAGCACCTGCTATTCTGCACTGATCCATTACCTTTACCACAACGCCGGTTATGCTCCCTTGATCAGCAACAATTATCACGCCGCTGTCTGGTGCTTCAGCAAGCGCTCGCTCCACATGAGCTCTGACACTTCGCACATCTACCTGTTTTCCATCGAACCAGACTTCTCCGTTTTCAGCAACACCGATCATGATATTTCCACGCTCTTTGATTTCAGCAGTTTGAGCAGTTGAGCGTTGAACATCGATGCCGGACTCTTTGACAAAACTTGTAGTTACCACAAAGAAAATCAGTAACAGGAAAACCATGTCGATAAGTGGGCCCATGTTGATATCAACTTTATCGC
>JABIBH010000301.1 GCA_018652925.1 bacterium
CTTTGTTGTTGTCCAGGGAATGTGTACAACAAGTCGGCCTGTTCGATGAATCATTTTTCCTTTACGCAGAAGATTGTGATTATTCCATGCGTATTCTCTCTGCCGGTGGCTCAATCTGGCATGACCCCGGGTCGATGGTGTTGCATAAGGTAAGTCAGTCAACAGGTAGTGATTCACCTAAGAAAGCTTATTTGAAATCCCGCAGCATTGTTCATTTTTTGCAAAAACATTGTATGACGTGGACTGTTTGGCCATTTCAGGTTTTAATTTCGATTGCACAAGCTGGGTGGTTTCTTTTCAGGGGTTACCCTGTAACTGCTGCTGCAGTTTTTTTCGGTTTTATTGATGAACTAAGAAATGCTTCTCAAAAGGATTATTGCTAAATGAAACAGTGGATTACAACTAACAGTCAGGTTCTAATATCGATTGCAGTATTGATTGCTATTATCGCAATTGTGCATCCTGCGCCGGTATTCCAGGGAAGTATCTACTTGAGTGGCGATGCCAGAAATGCTGATGCGTTTACTGTTGCTGGCAATGAAGTTCTTAAAGATGGCGAGTATCCTCAGTGGAACCCTTATCTGTTTGGAGGCATGCCAACTTTTGGTTCAGCAACCTACAACAGGTTTGTTTATTTTCCATCGGAACTGTTTAATTTTCTCCAGTCAAAACTTAATTTTCCACCAATGACCTGGATGATTGCTCATCTGTTGTTTGGTGGAATCGGCATGATGTTCCTGCTTGCTCGATGGAATCTACCTCTTTATTCAAGACTTCTGGGCGCAACCATCTGGCTGTTATTTCCTAAAGTAATTGCCTGGGGAGTACATGGTCATGGATCCAAACTTGGAGCCGTGATGTTTATTCCCTGGATAGTTGCCTTTACGATAGATTTGCTGGACGGGAAAGGGAAACGCAAAGCTGGTTTGCTTGCTCTGTTTCTTGGCATTCAGTTTCTGCGTGGACACCCGCAGATTTCTTATTACACATTGCTGACTGTTGGAGTTCTGCTGCTTGGCAACTGGATTTCAACCATCAAAACAAAACAGTGGAAGCAGCAGCTTCCCAGAACCGGATTATTGTTGCTCGCAATTGTAGCTGGCTTGTTGGTAGGTGCGGCTATGTTGTGGCCCTCTCACCAATATGCAGATTTTTCCATTCGCGGTGGAAACAGTGGAGGAGGCTCAGCATACGATTTTGCAACTGGTTGGAGTCTATCGCCACATGAGTTGGGCACTTTTGTATTTCCATCTATAGCTGGATTTGGAAAACTTGCTTATCAGGGAGGAATGCCTTTTAACGACTATCCAAACTACTTTGGAATTTTCGCATTACTTTTAACTGTAACCGCATTTATAAACAGGCGGGAAAAGTACAGCTGGTCATTATTTGCGATTGCCATCCTCTCGATACTGCTCTCTTTTGGAAAGTTCTTTCCATTACTCTATGATTTGCTTTTTAATTATCTACCTTTCTTCAATAAATTCAGAGTGCCATCGATGGTTTTGATCCTTACAGGTCTTGCAACTGCGATTATGGCTGCTATTGGTTTGGCTCGGGTGAGCCAGAGCAAATTCAGTTTAAAAATAGCTGGAATTATGACAGCTATATCTGGACTCGTTCTACTGGTTCTTGCCAGTGATTTCGCTCGTCCAATGTTTGAATCTGTTTATAATTCAATAGCTGAGTCATGCGGCAGGAATGTCCCACATGCAATGCTATCTTCAATTGCCTGGGATACTCACTCAGCAGACTTGTTTCGTATCGGATTGTTACTTCTGGTTGCTGGTGGGTTACTACTATTTTCAACCATTAATAATCGATTCAGAACAGGTGCTTTGCCATGGGTCTTGTTGTGTTTGATAGTCATCGATTATTCAGCCGTGAATAAATTGATAACCAGCCCACAAAATGGATTATTCAATTATAACCAGAGGTTGGTTAAGGCTGGTTCTCCGGTTAGGGAATTTACTGAAAGCAACATTGATGCTGCTCCAGAATTTATAGAGATGGCCGATACAATCGGACACCAGCGAATTTGGCCATTGGGCAGGATGTCTGCCGGGAACGAGCCTATGTTTGCATCGATTCGTTCTTTGGGAGGATACCATGCAGCAAAGACCTCATCTTTTGAGTTAATTCGAAGAATGTTGATCGATCCGGAGCTTCCTGCTGGCAGAGTAGCCAGCTGGATGGGAGCAGAATATCTGCTATTGGATCAGAGGTTGCCAATAGAGTTTGTGAATGCATTTACTTCACTGGGTGCGGAACTGGATCCAAATCCAACTGTTTACAAATCGATGTTTCTATACAAAAATAACAGTGCCTTACCACGTGCTAGATTGGTTGGTCAATGGGAATTAGCTAAAGATGGACCTGCTGTATTTCTTGAAAGACTACAAGCAGGCAGCGTATCAACTGATGTGGTCAGGTTAAATGAAGCACCAAGTGTTATGCCAGAGAAGTCTAATCAACCGTATTCTAAAGTAGAATATGTACATGATGGCTCAAACTCGGTTGAGTTGAAGACAAGTTCAGAGAAATCTGCTATTTTAGTCTTGGCAGATATCTGGAGTCCTGGCTGGAGCGTAACTGTTGACGGTGAAAAAGCAACGTTGCTGGTTGCTGACCATTTTGTACGAGCTGTCGCTCTACCTGCAGGTGATCATGATGTTGTGTTCAGGTTCAATGACCCTTCACTACGGCAGGGAATTATCCTGTCGTTGATTGGCCTGATGATTGCTTTAGGTTTATTGGTGCCCTGGAAAAAGAACGTTTCATAATTTATGGAGAACAAAGTGGAAGAAGTAAAAGGTTTTGGAATTATTGCATATGTAGTAATCCCAACTTACAACGAAGCTGAAAACATCAGCAGAATTATTCCGGAAGTACTTGACCGGGATCCGGATATTTCTGTACTGGTTGTTGATGATAATTCTCCAGATGGAACTGCGAAACTTGTTAAAGAGCTGCCTCAGTTTGGCCAGAGGGTTTTCATTCTTGAAAGACCTGGCAAAGCTGGACTTGGTGCAGCTTATCGCGCCGGATTTAAATGGGTGCTTGAAAATACAGATGCCGAATGCATTTTTGAGATGGATGCTGATTTTAGTCATGACCCTTCCGCAATTGATGAATTTCTGACTGAAATAAAACACTATGATGTCGTCCTGGGCAGCAGATACCTCTACGGAATCACAGTTGTAAATTGGCCGCTGAGTCGAGTCATTCTCAGTGTATTTGCCAATTTATATGCCCGATTGGTAACTGGCATCAAGATTAAAGACTCTACTGGTGGTTTTAAATGTTTCCGACGCAAGGTTCTGGAGGCTATGCCGCTGGAAAAAATTCGCAGTGACGGATATTCCTTCCAAATTGAAATGAATGTACTCTGTTGGAGAAGTGGATTCTCAATGAAAGAGATCCCGATTATGTTTGTTGACAGACAAGTCGGTACTTCAAAAATGTCCAAAAGTATAATCTGGGAAGCGATATGGATGGTTTGGGCAATCAGGTTCAGGCGTTTTAATGGCAGAAAGGTTTCCTGAGACAATGAAGGTCTCAATTGTAATTATTAACTACAATACAAGTGATGACCTTGAGCGATGCTTGAAGTCTATCAGTTATTCTCCTCCCGATTGTGAATTTGCAATAACTGTTGTTGATAACGCTTCTACTGACCCTGGTTTAAATGGAGTTATCAACAGATTCCCTGACGTTAACTGGATTATGAGTGATGAAAATACCGGTTTTGCAAAAGGGGCAAACATAGGTGTTGCAAGC
>JABIBH010000302.1 GCA_018652925.1 bacterium
AATCTCGTGGAGGATCAAAGGTCTCCTTGATTGTTCGTGGAGAAGTCCAGCGAATCAGATTCAAATAAGAACCTGCTTTATCGTTTGTCCCTGATGCACGACTTCCACCAAATGGTTGCTGACCAACAACGGCCCCACTCGGCTTGTCATTTATGTAGAAGTTACCCGCGGTATGCGACAGTTCCTTTTTAGCAACTTCAATGGCACTTCTGTCTTGCGAGAAGATTGCACCAGTCAGTGCATATTCAGAAGCTTTGTCACAAAGACGCAGAGTTTTCAGGAAATCTGCATCTTCATACACAAAGATTGTAAGAACTGGTCCAAAGATTTCTTCGCGCATGGTTACAAACTCAGGATCCTTGGCAACAATGACAGTTGGCTCTATAAAATAACCAACACTATCGTCAAAGCCACCACCAGCAATAATCCTGGCTTCGCCTTTGGCCTTCTTTGCCAGTTTTATGTAACCGGTAATAGTATCGAAAGCATTTCTGTCAATTACAGCTCCCATGAAGTTTCTGAAATCTTCAGGGTCACCCATCGTGACAGTTGCAACTTCTTCTTTCAGACGCTTCTGGAATTTCTTCCAAAGGCTTTGAGGAACATACATTCTGCTCGCAGCTGAACACTTTTGCCCCTGATATTCAAAAGCACCGCGAACTGCCGCTGTAACCAATGGCTCCAGATCTGCAGTTGGATGGGCAAAGATAAAGTCCTTGCCTCCTGTTTCACCAACGATGCGTGGATAACTTCCATAACGATGGATATTATTACCAACTGTTTGCCACATATTCTGGAAAACTGCGGTACTTCCGGTAAAGTGAATACCAGCCATATCCGAGTGTTCCAAAACAGGATTACCAACTTGGCCACCACTTCCAGGAACCATGTTGATTACACCATCAGGCAAACCAGCTTCTTTGAGAATTTCCATAATAAACCAGGCAGAATAAACAGAACTTGATGCAGGTTTCCAGATAACAGTGTTCCCCATCATGGCAGGGGCTGTTGGCAGGTTACCGGCAATCGATGTAAAATTAAATGGAGTCACTGCAAAAACAAATCCATCCAGTGGACGTTGTTCAAGCATATTCCAGACTCCAGGTGCAGAGTCAGGTTGTTCACACATTATATCGTACATGTATGAAACATTAAACTTGAAGAAGTCGATAAATTCACAAGCAGCATCAATTTCAGCCTGGAAGCAAGTTTTGCTCTGGCCAAGCATAGTTGCAGCATTGAGTGTTGCACGATGACGACCAGTAAGAAGCTCTGCTGCTTTCAAGAATATAGCAGCTCTTGCTTCCCAAGGCATTGAGGCCCAATTCTTCCGTGCTTTCTTAGCAGCTGCTGCTGCAGCATTAACTTCTTTTGCTCCGCCTTTGTGGTAAGTTCCCAGCAGGGGTTTATGATCGTGAGGGATTCGACACTCGCCAATATCCCCTGTTTTCACTTCTTTACCGCCGATAATTAAAGGAATTTCGATAGTCTGGCTACGCAGTTCCTTTAATTTAGCTTTGAGTTCTATCTTTTCCGGGGAACCTGGTAAATAGCCTTTAACTGGCTCATTCTCAGGTACAGGAGGCACAAAAATACTGTTACTCATTGCCAACTCTCCTTTGAGTCTTCATCTACTGATCAAATGCCGTTGACGGCAGAATTAATTCTTCTGGGAAGATGCATTAAAATCACTATCATTGCAAGGACTGCGATAGCCTGTTACCATTATTAAAACAAATTCTTGAACAGGAGATAATCTGTGCCAAACCCGACAAGCAAACTCATAAATGTAGAGACCCATATTCTTTCACAGCAAATGTTGCATCCTGGTGCAAGCGGTGATTTTACAGGGCTACTGAACGACATTGCTTTCTCCTGTAAAATTATTGCAAAAGAAGTATCACGTGCTGGTCTGGTTGATATTCTTGGAGCAACCGACCAGGTAAACATACAGGGTGAAACTGTCCAGAAACTGGATGACTATTCCAATGATGTAATGTTGAAATTTGTTGGTCGTCGTGGCCAGGTTTGTATGTTGGCATCTGAGGAAATGGATGACCCTGTTTACATGACAAGCAAAAACGGCAGCGATAAATATATCGTTGTTTTTGATCCACTTGACGGTTCCAGCAACATCGATGCAAATGTAAGTATCGGCACTATTTTTTCAATCTACCAGAGAATATCCCGTAAGGGGAAGCCTACTGAAGAAGACCTGTTGCAACCTGGCAGAGATTTAGTTGCCGCCGGTTATGTTATTTATGGTTCTTCAACAATGCTGGTTTATACAACCGGTGCAGGGGTTCACGGTTTCACACTGGATCCTACAATCGGTGAGTTTTTATTGAGTCATCCTGACATCAAAACGCCATTTGATTCAGGCACATACTCTGTTAACGAAGGACGCTACAATGGCTGGAGTCCAGAAATTAAGGAAATTGTAAACTCATTTAAAACTGGCCGAGCTGGTAAAGATTTGAAAGGTCTTGGAGCAAGATATATTGGTTCTCTGGTTGCAGACTTTCATCGTAATCTCTTGTACGGTGGTATCTTTATGTACCCTGCCTCAGAGTCTGCTCCTGATGGCAAATTAAGACTTCTTTATGAGGCTGCACCAATGGCCATGATTGTCGAAAATGCTGGAGGCTATGCAAGTACCGGCTATATGCCTATTTCAGATGTTATACCTGAGAAGCTTCACCAACGAATTCCTCTATTTATAGGCAGCAGAAACAGTGTCTTGTGGGTTGAAAAACAGCTAACTGAAAAAAGTAAGGGTATCTGATTTATCTGAGCCTAGTTGACAGCTGCTTTTGCTAAACCAACTTGTTCCGAGTCAGGAAACTCATCTTCAAGCTGTTGCAGGTATCGCCCTGCTGCATCGCTGTTACCACTCTCAGTCAACATGGAAAATGTTTTCAATAGTGTATCAGCTCGGAGTTCTGAATCAGGAAATTGATCCAAAAGACGAGCATAATATGCAAGTGCAGATTCTTCATCTTTATCCAGCCAGGCAAGTTCTCCTAGTCTGAAAAGTGCATTATCAGATAACTCCGAGTCAGGGTATTTTGTCAAGAACTCAGTGAATCCTGCAACCGCAAATTCGTAATCCCCTTTGCCCCTGTCAGACATAGCTGCTTGAAATATCGATTTACCCTCTTCTGGTAAAACAACAATACTATCATCAGTTGTTGGTGTTTCCTTGTAATCACCAAGAGTAGCAATGCCGAGTTTTGTTGTCAGTAAATCTACTCGGGCAGAAACAGAGCGCATGAACTCGTTGTTGTCGGCAAGCTGCATCTTTAGTTGATCCAGCTTGCCATTAATCTGACCCAATCTCGCAAGTAGTCTCTGCTGAGTCTGTTCATCAGCACCTTGCAGACCTTCAGTTACAGCAGTTATTGCAGCAACTTCCTGTCTGAGGAGTTGTTGTTCAGGCTGTATCACATCAAGTGAACGGGCGTTCTTGTCAACAGCACGACCAACCTGGTCAAACTGTGCAGAACAACCAGTCAATAAAACCAATGCAATAGCTATCAGCAGAAAACGCATTATTTATGGCCTCGCAAAATGAACGCGACGGTTAAGTGACCAGGCAGACTCATCACTACCGCTAGCAAATGGTCTCTCTTCACCATAAGAAGTGATTCGAAGCTTAGTGCTGTCTACACCAAGAGAAATCAGATAATCACGAACAGCAATTGAACGTTTCTCGCCCAAAGCAAGGTTGTACTCAACAGTACCACGTTCATCACAGTGTCCTTCAATAACAAACATGAAGTTACCATAATTCTTGAAGATTCCAGAAGATGCTTCAAGAACAGCCATTGCTTCTTCAGAAAGTGTATAGCTGTCAAACTCAAAGAAAACGTCATCAATGCCTAATTCAATTGGAGCCATTGCGGCATAGTCTGGAACAATTTCTTCCTCTACTACAATTTCAGGAACTACAGGAACCTGTTCAACTACTTCAGCCTCAACAGGGTTATCATCAACCTCAACAGTGGCCTTGCCACCGCAACCGGCAAAGATGAAAAGTGAAGCTACTGCTAACAATAGAATTGTACGAATCATTTTGGATTTCTCCTTGTTTTTGTTTACCAGACGCTACCGCTGTCAATGAGACCAGTCAGGAGTAGTATCAGGCTCGCCGCCAAATGTCAATTGCCGAACTGAACGTTCAAGCACATCCATAACATAGAGTTTAAAAACTCCGCTTTTATCTGAAGCAAACACAATATGCCTGCCGTCCGGCGCCCATCTTGGATCTTCGCAATTGCGCCAGGACCTATCTGTCAAAACCTGTCGATCTTCACCAGTTGCTTTTATCATTACAATCTGGGTCAAATCATTTTCCCTACATGCATAAACTATATTGTCTCCACTGGGAGACCAAGCAGCAGAATCATTATATCTGCCTTCAAAAGTTAATCGATGCCGGCCTGAACCATCCGCACCCATAATATATAACTGAGGTGACCCACTTCTGTCACTAGTAAAAACGACATCGTTGCCAGTTGGCGACCACTCGGGTGAGACTTCAATTGCAGGAGATATTGTCAATCTGCGCAAAATCCTGCCTGCCATATTTAACCTGTAAATCTCGTGTTGACCAGTCTTAGATAGAGAAACAATGATTTCTTGTCCATCTGGGTGCCACGACGGCCCTAAATTGGATCCTACAGTTTCACTGAAAACCCGTACGCGACCTGTTGCAGTGTCCAACAAATAGTTTCCCTGTTGTCCTTCTCGATAGGACATAAAAGCAAGCTGGGAACCATCCGGTGACCATGCAGGAAAAAGGTTCAGAGTTCTATTAGCAGTCAAACGCTTAAGATTTGCACCGTCATAATCAACACAGTAAAGATCACGCCTGTCAGAGCTTCCTCTTGTAAAGGCAACTCTAGTCATACAGATGCTTGGTTCCATCGTCAAATACGTGATTACTTCATTGGAAAAGTGATGTGCAGTAGTGCGGAGCTTATCGGACGTAGGTCGATATCTCTTGCTGAAAATTAGTAATTGTTCTGGCCAGGTTACAAGCTTCAAAGTTAACAAAGGTGCTTCTTCTGCTTTTGTCACTGCAGTGCCAGGAAGCCTGCCTTCCAGAAATCCTTCAATTGCAAATGAGACAGCAGAAGTATCCTGCTTCGCAGTATCCGTAATCACATTAAACAGTCCACTGAAACGAAAATCATCAGCAATAATTGCTTCAACAAATTCTGCATGTTGTTGCGATTTCTCACCACCGGAAACAACTTCAAGTGGTTTGACCAAAATATCGATTTTAGCCCACGCCTCTTTCTCAGTACCAAGAGTTACTTCAGTCGATTGGGCAGAAACAGACATCGATACTATAATCAAAAATAATGTGAGCAGTTGTCTCAAAGTGATGACCTCATTGTAAACACGAATGTAACCCCTAGCTCCTGCCCTGAGTAGTCTCCAGGCATTGGTGGGAATTTGCGAACAGATTTTACTGCTTTTAGAGCACCACGATCAAATAGTGGAATTCCAGATGACTTGACCATCGATTCTCTGTTAATTGTTCCATCACGCGAAATGAAGAAATGAACAGTGCAAGAATGGGTCTTACTGTCCCTGAATCCCAGCTGTGTCGGGTTCCATTTCCTGCTTATTCTGGACTCGATCAAGCCAAGATATACTGCAAGTTGTCCACTAGCCAGACCAGTTTGTTCAGGAGAATCTATAGAAGCACCGTATTCAGGAATCTCTTCCTCTTCAGTAATTACTTCCTCGATCTCTTTCTCAATTTCTTTATCAATTTCTTTTTCCTCGACCGGCTTTGGCTCTGGCTCCTGTTGCTCAACTTCCTTTTTAATTGGAATCTCAGGAATTGGTTCAGGAACGATTACCGGTTCGATAACTTTTTCCGGCTCTGGTTCTGGCGTTACTTCTTTTTCAACAACTGGTTCCTCAATTATAATTTGAGGCTTGGGCATTTTAACCAGCGAAACCGATATCGTGGGCTTTGTCAGAATAACAGTGCGATTAACAACTGAGCCGTACCACATTACAAATAGGAAAAAGAAAATATGAAGAGAAACAGAGTGTACAATATATTTGCGCACTCTATTTTCCTTCAAAATCTTCTTGGTCTGCAACTAAACTTATGTTTGTAAAACCACATCGCTCAACCGTAGCCATTACTTTCAATATAAATCCGTAAGGATTTTCTTCATCGGCACGTAAATATATTGGAATGGTTGTTGGATCTTCTTCCAGAGAACGCAATCTGGCCTCAAGCTCCTCGAAAGAAACAGGCTCCTCTTCAAAAAACAATTGTCGATTCTTTGTAACAGATATGACAGGACCCTCTTCAACTATAATTTCTCTCGTCTCTGTTTTAGGCAGATCCAGTTCCACTCCACCTTGTATATATGGAGCAGTCAGCATAAAGATGATCAGCAGGCACAAAGTGACATCAACAAGGGATGTGATATTAATTTCTGCCAGGCTTCTGTAGCTTGACCTTTTCACCTTATTTTCTCCCCGTCGTGAAGATCAGGTCTTCTTGGAGGACGCACGCGCCCACCGCCTTCTCCAGTATCTGTCTGGGACTCTTCCTCCATTATAGTCCGCAGTCTCTCCATCTCGTTACCAATCAAATCAATTTTCCTGACAAACAAATTGTAAAATACCACCGCAGGGATAGCAGCCGATAGACCAGCAATAGTTGTTATCAACGCTTCGGCAATTCCAGGTGCAACAACTGTAAGGTTGGCACTTCTCATTGCCGACATATCCCAAAACGACTGCATGATTCCCCATACAGTTCCCATCAAACCAAGGAATGGCGAAATTGTAACTGTTGTTGATAGGATAATGAGGTAACGTTCCAGACCCTCAGTTTCAGCATAGGCAATCCGCTCAGAACTTCTGCGCACACTTTGAATTGTTTCAAGTTTATGTGTGTCTGTCCACATGTTCGACAAAGGTAGATCAAGATTGTTTTGACACCAATCCTGCATCTGTTCATCGGAAACATCTTTATCAAGCCAGCCATTACATTTTTCCCAGAATTTTGTATGGCCCTTGCGAATGGAAGACAATACACGGGCTTTATCGAACATAACTGCCCAGGATAAAATCGATAACACAAACAGTGTTATCAAAACCAGTTTCCCAAGTAAAGTTGTATCGATTAATAATCCTGTGATTTCACTAGGACCGAGTGAGGCAAGAAATAAACTATGTAGCATGGCAGTTCCTTCTGCGGTTTCTGAACAGATATTGTCAGTCTGAATATACTGTGTAACACAAGAGAAGTTCCATCTTCCCCTGAATATTCAGCACTTAGACACCTATAGTGTCAGTCTATCTTATCAATTTGTCAATTGTCTTTCAAAGTAATTGCACGTAAATCTTCATTTTTGCCCAATTTTGTATTTAAAGCACATTCTGAAGACTTCTCCGGATGGTCTTGTGTATAGTGAAGGCCTCTGCTTTCGTGTCGACTCAAAGCAGCTAACACAATCATTTCTGCAATCAATGAAATATTCCTGAGCTCAACCAGATCAGGTGAAATAATGGAATTACGGTAAATATCCTCAACAGTTTTCCTGATATTCCGCAATCTTTTCAGCGCAATATTCAATCTCATGTTCGATCTAACAATTCCAACATAATCCCACATTATCTGTCGAACTGAATCCCAATCATGCTCAAGAACCATTGGCGCATAGCCCTTGACTAGCTGACTGACTGACGTAAGAAGCGGACTTGACTCTAAAGGCAGAGATACCCGCTCTTCCTTCATTGAAGCAGTTGCAGCTTTATCTGCAAAATAAACAGCCTCCAGCAGAGAATTGCTGGCAAGCCGGTTTGCCCCATGAACTCCAGAATACGCAACTTCACCAATGGCAAAAAGACCCGCAAGCGAAGTCTTTCCATTAACATCAACTTCAATGCCACCGCACATATAATGTGCCGCAGGAACTACTGGAATTGGGTCTATGGTCATATCAATTCCAAATTTCAAACAATTCTTATACAAATTAGGAAAACGGGATTTTATAAACTCCGGACTCATGTGACTCAAATCAAGATGTACACACTTGTCACCCATCAGCTTCATTTCCAAATCGATTGCCCGAGCAACAACATCACGTGGAGCAAGATCTTTCAACGGATGATATCTTTCCATAAAATGTTCGTTACGACTGTTAGTCAACAGTGCACCTTCACCCCTGACAGCTTCCGAAATTAGATAACTTTTTGCATCTGGATGATAAAGACAGGTTGGGTGAAACTGAACAAATTCCAGATTGGCCAGAGTTGCTCCAGCTCGATAAGCAATCGCCATCCCATCGCCGGTAGCAATATCAGGGTTGGATGTGTAGGCATATACTTTTCCACATCCACCAGTTGCCAATATCGTATTTTCAGCTAAAAATACTTTTTGGGAATTGTTGTGTCGGTCAAGAACAACACAGCCAGCTATCCGATTACCTCCGTCAACTCCAACATCCTGGCAATTGAGCAATTCAAGGGCAATATGGTTTTCAAGTATCGATATATTTGGATTTTCATGACATTTTTCCAGTAACTTTTTCTCTAGTTCACGACCAGTCATATCCGCAGAATGAAGAATCCGATTGCAAGAGTGTCCACCTTCCCTTCCTAATGTAAATTGATCGTCTTCGCGCGAAAACTCTACTCCATAAGACAACAATCTTTCGATCAGATCCGGTGAGGACTTTACCATATCTGCTACTATTGTCGGATCACAAAGTCCATCGCCGGCAGTTATTGTATCAGCAATATGAATGTCAAATGAATCCAGCGGCGACACCACTGCAGCAATCCCGCCCTGAGCATAGTTAGTATTGCTCTCTGTTGATTCCTTTTTTGTAACGATATTTACTGTACCACTCTGAGCAACAAGAAGAGCATACTGAAGCCCGGCAATACCTGAACCGATAACCAGGTACCTGCTATTAAAAGTTGTGGCCATGTTACTCTCCTTTCTCGTGCAAGATAAATTGAATTGGGCTGGTTCCAAGCCACTTGACTTGGAGATCTACAACTTTAATATCCACAGAATCAGGCCACATGCCAACTAATTTCACATAGTCCTTGGCAGTTGTAAACCAGGTTGTTTCCGTATTGTCATGATTATCAATAATTTGCCCAATATCTGCTTGAGAATACGCTTTGTGGTCATCGTACCTGTAACTGGCAACAGGGTTTCTGCCCAGCTTTCTGATACATTGCTTCTCAAACTGTTCCGGGTTTGCAATACCGGAAATCAATGCATAATCACCAGTATCATCCAATGATAATATTGAGTTTCTGGAATAACTGAAAATCGCAATCCCGTTGTATTCAGTTGGCAAGGTGTCCTGAGTATCCTCAGCAGGGACTAATAAACAATCTGCTCTATCTATTGCATCAATCGATTCCCTGAATGGTCCCCATGGAATAACATTTCCAATTTGTGGTACAGGAGTCCCTCTTTGAAAATCCCATTTATCCAAAATCAGAAAATCAATGTGCCTGTTCAAGCCTGCTGTTTGGAACCCATCTTCAATGATGACGATATCAACAATATCTTTTACCTGATTGTACCCTTGGACTCTGTCTCTTGATTGCACAACAACAGCCTCTGGTAAAGCCTGCGCAATCATCAAAGCCTCATCACCTGCATTTTTGTTTTCCGCGCCCACAATAAACGGACCTGCATCTGCACTGCCATAGCCTCGGACCAAAATCGCGACCTTTAGACCAGTCTCCTGCAGATCGGAAGCAATTTTAATAGCCAAAGGCGTTTTTCCGCTGCCTCCCAGACTCAGATTCCCGATCGAAATAACTTTGGGATTTGCTGGTATTACAGTACGACTTGCTATTCTTTTGTTGATAAGGATTTTGTTTAATTTTGAAGTGAATATGGTCAGCTTGTTGAATATTGGTGACGAATTCGATGCCCATGACTTCCACAGTTTTCCTGCTGCTCTAGTTCCTGTGCTGCGTTTGTCAACAATCTGGAATGTCATCTCGATTGTCCCTTTAACAGTGCATCAGCCAATATTTCAACTGTTGCAGACTCATGCTCGCAATGAATTTTTTCACCCGCAGTTACAATTGTTTTGCTGAATGGAATTGGTAAAGCAGTCTTGTCCCAATTGTTGAGATTAATCTTCCTGCTGTAATTCATAGTCAATGGCACAATCGGGCAACCCGACAATCTGGATATTGCTATTACACCTTCCTGGATTGCGCCGTGTGGACCCTTTGGCCCATCGACAGCAAGACCTATGCTCTGACCAGAACGTAGCTCAGAAACAAGCCTCTTAACAGCCAGGCTACCACTTTGACCAGTTGACCCTCTGATAAATTTTAAACCTTCTCCAGAAAGCACTGATTCAAGCAAATTACCATCTTTGCTGTTACTGACAAGTAAAGTCGTCCCTGAAGCCGACACATACATCAGAGCTGCGAACATGTCTTGATGCAGGGATGCATAAATAACGGGTGACGACTCTACAGATTTGTTGATGCGACAACTGTGCTTCATAATGTTCCATGCAATTTTGCCGCCTGTAGTTAGTATATTCATAGCACTTCTACATCGTCTAGAAATTTCACGACATCACTAGCAACTCGTTGCCAGAACCCAGGTACACCAAGCTTGTTGTGTAGCTGATCGATATCAGAATCGAACTTGCTTCTCTTTGCAGAATTCTGCATCCATTTAGTATACTCATTAACAACTGCATCTGCACACGCCTCGTCCTGAACAAATTCGGCCACCATATTTTGCTTCATTACCAGATTTGCCAGACCGATGAATTCAGAATTTACCAACTTGCTGCCAAGCCAGTAATTAAAGGGAGATGTTTTATAAGTAATTGAATGTCCAAGACCAGCAAGCGCAACTTCAAGAGATGCTGTCCCACTACAGACAACAGCATAATCAAGATCATTGATGAACTCGCTAATCGGTTGTTGTGAAAGTTTTATATAATCAGGCAGCGACGCAAATAGTGGAGTCAGATGAACAGCTGCACAACTGATCTGGAATTCATATTTACAATCTGGTTGTGTGTTTTTCATCTGCTCACAAATATCGATAAACACTGGTAGCAATAATTGAATTTCCTGTTTTCTGCTTCCCGGCAACAATCCAATTTTGAATTCTTTTTTATGCTTTAAATTATATTCCCGGTTTTTTCTTTTTTCATATAACAACTCACTATCATAAACATCCACCAATGGATGTCCAAGGTGAACTACCGGAATATTATTGTTGGCAAAATACTTTTCCTCAAATGGTAGCAATGCCAACAAACGGTCCACTGATTTCCTGAGCGCACCAATTCGCCACGCACCCCACGCCCACAGTTGCGGAGCAACTACAGAGTATACTGGAATACCATTTTTATGGGCATGCTTTGATAAAGAACTGTTGAAACCGGGGAAATCGACAGGAATGAATAAATCAACTTCATTATCAGAAAGAAAACTCTTGAGCTGACTGCGAGCTTTTAAAATTTGAGGCAGTGACTGAAATACTGCAGAAAAACCCATAACAGATATTTCACGGTAATGAGCAATCCTGATTGCTCCATGACTTACCAGTAAATCTCCGCAAAGAGCTGAAACTTTAATGTTAGGGATTTGTTGTCTGAGGTTGATCAGAAGCTCAGCAGCGTATTTTTCACCACTCAACTCACCACATGAAATTAAAACATGCAACTGTTTACTGGAGTTCGTACTCATTGTGCGACTCCCATGGCTACTGCTATCTAACTATTCCACGTTCGGACCGGCGAATAAATGCCATCAAATTCTCAATATGAATATCAAGATCACATTCAACAGCAACTCGATCCAAAGCTTGTGTTACATTCAGCTCTTTTCTATAAAGCAGTTTATATGCATGCTTCAGATTCATTACTTCCTGATCAGAAAAATCGCGTCGTTTCAGGCCAACACTATTAACACCAGCAATGCCAATCGGATTACCGGCAACAGTGAAAAACGGAGGTACATCTTGGCTCAACCTACTGCCACCACCAACAAATGCGTGGGCGCCGATTCTCACAAATTGATGTACTGGAGTCATTCCACCTAAAATCGCATGCTCACCGATGCGTACATGCCCTGCCAGATTGACTGAGTTTGCCAAAATCACATGGTCTTCGACTACACACTCATGAGCAATGTGTGCATACGCCATAATCAAACAATTTGACCCAACTTTGGTAACACCATTTTTTGTTGTTGCAAGATTGATTGTTACATATTCTCTGATAACATTGTTGTCACCAATCTTCACAAAAGATATTTCTTCATTGTATTTCAGGTCCTGTGGTTCTGTGCCAATAACTGCACCAGAAAATATTCTATTACCACGACCAATTGTTGTATTCCCCTCAATAACAACTGAAGACGATATCTGACATTCTGGTCCAATTGAAACATTTGGACCAATAATGGTAAATGGACCAATTGAAACATCATGCCCCAATTTTGCATCAGGATGCACTATTGCTGCTGGGTGAATTACTGGTTCACCAACTGAATGGATAGATTTTTTTGAACTAAGATTCTTTGCGTTCATTTAGTTAGTCTCCTGTTAACGATCTACAATTGTAGACATCAAGTCGGCTTCGGCAACCTTTTGGCCGTCGACATATGCGATGCCCTTCATTTTGCAGATTGGTCCCCTCAACTTCACCAGTTCCAGTTCAAACCGTATTTGATCTCCAGGGAGAACTGGCTTGCGGAATCTGGCATTATCAATACCACTAAAGTATACCAATTTAGAGCTAGGATTAGGCACGCTGCTTAGCAATAGAACTCCACCAACTTGCGCCATAGCTTCAG
The DNA here is from genome assembly GCA_018652925.1 of bacterium. Lineage (GTDB taxonomy): Bacteria > Krumholzibacteriota > Krumholzibacteriia > LZORAL124-64-63 > LZORAL124-64-63 > JABIBH01. The sequence goes on from JABIBH010000302.1 coordinate 12,853, forward strand.
TTATTAGTACGGCTGGCATAATTGGATGCTCTGGAAAGTGACCTGTGAAAAACGGTTCGTTAATCGTCACATTCTTAATACCAACAATACGCAAACCCGGCTCAATTTCCAAGATTCTATCAACAAGTAAAAACGGATATCGATGCGGCATTGTTTCCAAAATCGCGCTAATATCCCAATACTCTGGCTTTCTTTGCGGATAAATCCTGGAAGCCCGACGCTCACTTTTCGCAATTATTTGCACAAATTTACTATTTGTATCGTGTCCAGAATATTTTGCAGTAATATGACCCTTCAATGGCATACCAAGAAGTGCCAGGTCACCTATTAAATCGAGGACTTTGTGCCGCAAGAATTCATCAGAATAACGAAGTTCCGTGTCATTGACCAACTTGCCATTATCAACAACAAGAGCAATATCCAGGCTACCACCTTTGGCAAGATTGTTTGCCTGCATTTTCTCGATATCTGCTTTCATCGCAAATGTACGAGCTGGAGCAATCTCGGTTCTGAATATTTCCGGCGTAATAATAAATGTCGATTTGTGTTTGCCAATCAACGGGTCACTGTAATCGATTTCAAAAGTTATTCTGGTATCGTTGGCAGGATGTGCTTCAATAACAACATCCCCGTCTCGCATATAAACAGGTACATCAATTTTGTGATATGTGGAAGGCATAGGCTGGTCTAAAATTCCGACACTGTCAATTGCTTCAAGGTATTCCAGAACTCCACCAGTTTTAGGCTCAGGAGGTTCATTGGCATCCAGCTCGACTACACAGTTTGTTATTCCCAGTCCATAAAGAACTGACATTACGTGTTCCACTGTCTGAACTGACTTACCATCTTTGGAAAGAGTAGTATTCCGTTTACCACTGGCTTCACGATCATAGTTTTCAATTACAGCAGGAATTTCAGAGCCATCACTCAGCTTAAAAATGATTCCACTGTTGATTGCTGCTGGTTGGAACTTCATTGTAACGTCGATACCTGAATGAAGTCCTGTCCCAGTAATTGTGACGGTATCTTTAACCGTTTTTTGCAAAAAGAGCATTGTTTACTCCTGTGATTTATCTGATTTGGAGAGCAAGTTTTCCAGGTCTCTTACTCTTTTGAATAGTTCAGGCAATCTACGGGTTAACCCGAAAATTCTGTACCCTTTTTTAATTTCTATTTCAGGAAACCCGATAACAGTTTTTCCTGCTTCAACATCTCTTGTTACGGCAGTTTTGGCAGCAATTTGCACTCCATCGCCAACAACAAGATGATCTGCACAACCAGATTGGCCGCCAATTACAACACCTTTACCAATTGAGCAACTTCCGGATATACCGGATTGAGCTGAAATGGCAGTGTGCTCACCAACAGTCACATTATGCGCAATTTGAACAAGGTTGTCGAGCTTAACACCACTCTTTACAGTAGTTGTCCCTGTTGTAGAACGGTCAACGCAGGAGTTGGCGCCAATTTCAACATCGTTCTCAATAACCACATTCCCGATCTGGGGAATTTTTACAAGACCGGTTGCCGATGGATGATAACCAAAGCCATCACTGCCAATTACAACACCAGAGTGAAGAATTACATTATCTCCAACAATTGTTCTTTCACGAATTGTTACATGAGAATAAAAAACAGAGTTACAACCAATAGTGCAATTCGGCTCGATAACAACATGTCCAGCGAGTCGAGTTCCAGAGCCAATCTTTGTTCCATCACCGATTATACAAAAAGGCCCGATTGCAACGTCTGATTCAATAATTGCGCCTGGGTCTATTACTGCAGTGGGATGAATCCCATCGGGAATTACTGAATCAACAGGAACAGCAAAATAACTCAACACTTTTGTAAATTCTGCTCTGGGATTTTCACATCTGATAGCAGGTATATCTGTTTCAAAATCCATTGGAACAATTAATGCGGCTGGCATGCCTGTCATATTTTCCAGATATTCAATTTTTTCAGCAAAAACAATTTCACCTGGCTTGGCATCAGTAACTGAACCAGCGCCACTAATCACAGGATCAGTAGCGCCTTGATAGTTGAGTTGCAGCATAGCAGCTATTTCACTTAGCTTGTATGAATTCATATCAGAGCCTACTCGTCAACGCCTTTAACAAGAGCTGTCAGGATATCATCAGTAAGATCAAGATCTGGGTCAATGTAGATAGTAGTCAATGCAGCAGCATCGACAATTATCCCATAACCATTTTCTTTACCAATTCGTTCTGCAATCAGTTTTATCTGCTCAATTATTGGTTGAATCTGTTTTTTATACTCTGCTTCAGCGCGAGAATCGATACTCTCCCTGAATTGGAAATAGTCAGAACGAGCACTTTCAAATTCTTCCATCTTTGACCTTAGAGCATCTTCACCCAGAAGCATTTTCTGGCTTTCAATCTCCTCACCCATTCTCTGCAAATCACGTTCACGTTCTGTAATTTCGCGTTCAAGATCCTGAAGGAACAGTTGGTATTGTTCCTGAGCATCGCGAGCTGCGTTATACTCTTCTACAATTCTCTGTGAATCGATTATTGCAAAAGGCTTCACGTCTTCTGCAAATACAATCGATGAGAATGAGAGTGCCAGTAATGTTAAGGCAATAACCCTAATTAAGTTGGTTTTCATTTCGACCTTTCAAGCTTCTGTTTAGAAGAACTGTCCAAAGTTAAAGTGCGGCTCCCACCCAGGGCCATTTGCACGATCAAATCCATAACCATAATCAAATCCAATTGTGCCCATCATTGGGACTTCTACCCTGACTCCAAACCCGGCACCTTTGCGTAAGTTTGTAAAGTCTGCATCTCCAAAACTATTCCAAGAGTCACCCTGATCTACAAAACCAATTAGCTGCACAGCTGGAGTTAAAGGGTATAGTACTTCAGCACTCATTACTGTGTAGAAACGGCCACCAATAAAACCTGGGTTTCCTCTGGGAACAACCTCAAGGTCTCGATAACCTCTAAGTGGATAAATCCTGTTACCGCCAAGCCTGAATTTTTCATAATCGGGAACATCATCTGGACTATCAAGTCCATGAATCAGCCCCATAGCAGATGAAAGATGGAATGCAAATCCAGCAGGCAGTTTTTGGTACCAGGAATGCTTCATCATGTGTTTCTGGTAAGAAATGTCCTCACCAAGAAGGCCACCTGACAATTCTGCACTGTAACTGGATCTAGAACCGCTCGTCGGGAAAAATGGGTTATCAGTTGAATTACGACTGAAACTCAGTGTAATTGCTGATTTAGTACGAGGCCAGTCAACCTGGTCCAAGCGCTCAAATGGCATTTCATTGCTACCAATTTGCGATTCCAGGTTATCCAGATATGTAACATAACCGGAACTGAAATTGGATAACCTTGTCTGCGACCATTCATACCGAAGCCCAACACGGCTGTATCTTGTACCTGGAATGCGTCGACCCAGTCGCAGAGCAGCACCTTTGGTCCGACTCTCGTAAAAATCATCAAAATTGTATGTGTAGCGATCAAATACATCGCCACCCAAAAGAGTTGGGGTTCCTAAAAACCATGGCTCTGTAAAGTTAAGATCAAGATACCTGCGACGACTTCCAAATTGCCAGGCAAGACCAATAGTCTGCCCTTTGCCTCGGAAGTTGGTTTCAGCAATCTGAATAAAGCCTGTGGCTTGAGTTTGAGCACTATAGGCCATACCAAATGAGAATTGCCCGGTTTGCTTTTCTTTGACTTTCAGCACGAGATCAATATCGCCGTCAGTGTCTGCTGACAGGAAATCTGGCTGAACATCTTCAAAATATCCAAGCTGGAATATGTCTCTTTGTGTTCTACCTACTCTGGCATTACTGAACACATCGCCCGGGAAGATACGCAGCTCTCTGAGAATGACATTATCATGAGTTTTGATGTTATCAACAATCTTGATATCTCTGATAACTGCAGGCTCACCTTCAAAGAATTTGAAAGTAACATCGACAATGTTGTCTGAAATTTCTCTTGTAGGTTCTACCGTTACATAGATATAGCCTGTATCCCAATAAAGAGCATTAAGCTTATCAAGTGTCTCACGGAAATCGATTTCACGGAAAGTATCAGCTTTATCCAATAATATCAGGCTGGCAACAGTTGCGTCATCGTAGACTTCGTTGTTTTCCCAATTTATACTTCCTACAAAATATTTCTGTCCCTCACTAATTTTTACCGTTACATCCAGGCCTTTACTCTCATCATCAAAACTTAAATCAGTGGTAGTGACTTCAGCATCCAGATACCCGTTATCTCTGTAATAAGAAATAATTCGTTCAAGATCAGTTTCAAATTGTGCTTTTCTGAATGTAGCCGATTTTATGAACCAGAAGCCGCCAGTGCTCTGCTTCATTATTTTTTTAATTTGCTTTTCACTAACATTTTCATTTCCAGTAATTGTGATTGTCTTTGCATCTACTTTCTGGCCTTCGGTAACTGTAACCACCAGTTTCTGTAAATTATTCTGATCAACAACTGAAGAATCTATCGATGTTGATACATTGTAGTACCCTTTTTCCTGATACAATTCATGGATTGTATACAGGTCCCTTTTTATAGCAGCAGGATTTGCAAATTGGCCTACTTTTGGAGGGAATACTTCAATGATTTTGTCATCTTTGACTTTATTGTTACCCCGAAATTCTATTTTCCTGATACGTGGAAACTCATCGAGATTTAATATGAGTCTGGTTCCGTCGTCTTCTTTAAGCTGATATACGTAGATATCAGAGAATTTACCAGTTGCAAAAAGCTTCCGGATTGAGGTAGCAACTGTCTCACGAGTAAGCTCCTGGCCTATTTCCAGTTCCGCCCATGACAGTACTTGCCGTGCTCCAACAGTTCGCGCCCCAACTACATCAACAGCAGAAATAGTATCCGCTGCAAGATAAGCAGGCAATAGAACGACCATCAAAATGACGGCCAGAAATATTTTATTAACCAAAGTTTGCTTCATGAACTCTTCTTTGCTGTAACTAATGACTATTCCTTGTCCCACATACCAGTCCGCAACAATAACAGGACAAAGTCGGTGTGGCAATCCGTAAAAACCTTGTTTTAACGAGAGTTTTAGTTATGAGTTCCATAATTTGATTAAAAGTGCTGGATATGAAAAAACGGGCGCTGTTTAGCGCCCGTACTTTATGGTTCTAATTGCTTTATTTTGATTAAGTTGGCTCTACACTTGCGCCTGTTTTATCATCGGATTTTTCTGTGTCTGTATCAGAGTCAAATGATAATTTCGTCCCATCACTATCAACAGTCAAAGTACGCCCACCTTTGAGTTCACCTTTAAGCAACTTTTCACTCAGAGGATCTTCAAAATAACGTTGTATTGCACGACGCAAAGGTCTGGCTCCGTTCTCTGGATCATAACCAACTTTGCAGATGTAATCTTTGGCTGCATCTGTAATATCGAACCTGATTTCCATCGATTTCAATCTTTCAATTACGCCATCAAGCATAATATCGATGATTTTACGCATATCTGTCTTGTTCAAAGAGCGGAAGAATACCAGCTCATCAATCCTGTTGATAAATTCAGGGCTGAATGTTTTGCGTAAATCGGAATCTATAACAGCATGCTCACGTTTTGAAGTTTCACTCTTGCCGTCAGAAGCAAAGCCAAGTGCCTTTGTTTCTTTCACACGTCGGCTACCAACGTTGGATGTCATAATCAGCACAACATTTTTGAAGTCGACAACTCTGCCAAAACTGTCAGTAAGCTGTCCATCGTCAAGAACCTGTAACAAAATATTGAACACATCAGGATGCGCTTTTTCAATTTCATCCAGGAGTAATACTGAATATGGTCGACGGCGAATTACTTCTGTCAGCTGGCCGCCCTGGTCATATCCAACATATCCGGGAGGGGCACCAATAAGCCGTGAAACAGAATGTCTTTCCATGTATTCAGACATATCAATGCGAATCAGAGAATCCTGTTCACCGAAAAGAAACTCGGCAAGTCTGCGTGCAATTTCAGTTTTACCAACACCGGTAGGTCCCATAAACAGGAAAGAACCTATTGGCTTGCTTGGATCACGCAATCCAGCGCGATTTCGACGGATAGATTTACTGACAGCAACCAGCGCATGCTCCTGGCCAATAACCCATTTGCTGAGTTCTTCTTCCATCCTGAGAAGTTTTTGTGTCTCTTCCTCTTCAACTTCAGCCACAGGAATTCCTGTAGTATCGGCAATTATTTTACAAACCAGTTTGCAGGTAACAATAGCTCGATTCTCACTTTGATCCTGCTTCCACGCCTGCTTGATTTTTGCCAAGTCCTTGCGAAGTTCTTTTTCGTTATCCCTAAGCTGTGCTGCCAACTCATATTCCTGAGATTTGATTGCAGACTCTTTTTCCATTTCCGTTTCACTGATTGTTTTTTCAATTTCGTGAACGTCCGGAGGCACAATGCTTCCGCTTAATTTGGCAAGTGCACCAGCTTCATCCAGAACATCAATCGCTTTAT
>JABIBH010000303.1 GCA_018652925.1 bacterium
GCCACAGGATGGTCGGGGAGTTAGTTCAGACTGCGATGCAGTTGTAGTCTCAACAGCTATTGAAGAAACTATTGCCGATATTATTTCAGCCAGAAAGTTTGATATTCCGATTCTGCACAGAAGTGAATTGCTTGCCAGGTTCGTATCGGGAAAAAGAACAATTGCAATAACTGGAACCAGCGGAAAATCGACAACTGTGGCAATGGCTTTTGAAGTACTGAAGTTTGCTGGACTGGAGCCGTCGTGCATAACTGGCGGGCCATTGAAAATGCTTGATGGGTTGGGAAATGTTTACACTGGCAGCGGAGACATCCTGGTTATTGAAGCTGATGAAAGCGATGGCTCACTTGTGCGGTATCACCCGGAAGTTGGTGTGGTCCTAAATCTGCAACGTGACCATAAGGAACCTGCAGAGGTCGCGCAGATGTTTTCAGTTTTTGCTTCACAGGTTGAGCATCTGATTACTGCACCAGATGAAAATCTCAGATATCTGGACGGCGAACTGTTCAATCCTGTTGCGCAAGTCAATCTGCCTGTTCCTGGTGCTCATAATATTTCCAATGCCAATGCTGCAATTGCAGCATGTGAAAAATTTGGAGTGCCACGTGAAGTTGCTTTGCAGGCGTTGGATCAGTTTCATGGCGTGTCGAGAAGATTCAATGTTGTTGGCACAGCAAATGGCGTAACTGTCATTGATGATTTTGCTCACAACCCTGACAAGATTACAGCTGCGGTTACAACAGCAATTGAAATGACATCGGGCAAGGTGATTGCAATATTTCAGCCTCACGGTTTTGGTCCAACCCGATTTTTGCGTGATGATCTGATTAGTGCATTCAGTAAATGTCTTGCAGGTCACGTGTTGTTGATGCCAGAGATTTACTACGCGGGGGGAACTGTTACGCGCGATATTTCTTCCATCGATATTATTGATCAGGTGACTGGAGTTGATGCCAGGTTTGTTGAGCGAACTGACTTACCGGAGGTAATTTCTAAAATCGCAGAACCTGGAGATATGGTACTTATGATGGGCGCACGCGATCCTTCACTGACAACTCTTTGTGAAACAATTCTGGAGGCTCTGCGTTGAACAATTGGCCTCTTGTAAAATACCCAACACTGAATGCGGTCCACGGTGTAACAACCAATAGTGGGCCTGATTTTGCAATCGATTCTGCTGGTGCAGCAGATGAGCTGGGTGAAAGATTGTTGCTCGATAAAATGGCATGGGTTGAACAGGTTCATGGTGGCGATGTGATTGTTGCAGATGGCAACGGTTGCATTGGAAAAGCCGATGCACTTGTTACAGCAACTGCTGGTCAGGGAGTGCTTGTTCGCGGTGCGGATTGTCCTTTGCTGCTACTTTCTGCTCCTGGTAACGACGGGAAAGTTGTAGCTGCTGTTCATGCGTCGTGGCGTTCAACGGTCAGAGAGATTACTCGTAATACTGTTGCACTGATGGCCGGTAAGTTTGGAGCAAACCCGACAAAAATGGATTGTATAATTGCTCCTTCGGCTGGTGTATGCTGTTATGAAGTTGGAGCAGAGGTTGCAGCTGATGCAGTCAGCAGGCTTGGTGAAAATGCAAAGCAGTTTTTCAGGGCAGAAAATGGAAAACTGTTTTTCGATTTATGGAAGGCAAACAGTGATCAACTTCACCGCTGCGGAGTGCCTCCCCACAAAATTACAGTCTCGGGAATTTGTACAATATGTTGTGATGGAACTTATCCCAGCTATCGGCGGGATGGAATAAAAGCTGGTCGCTTTGCGGCTGGAATTGGAGTAGGAAAATGAAACGCTTTTTTGGTTCGATGCTTGGTTCGTTTATTGGCGTAGGACTTTCGCTGGTGTTTTTTGTTATAATCCTGCTTGGTATTGCATCAATGTCATCATCTGATGTAGCCAAAGTAGAAGACGGCAGTTACCTGCTCATCGATATTTATGGGCAGATAAATGAGTATGATCCGCCACAAGATATTATTGGTATGGCTACTGGCGGTGAATCTGAAACTCTGCAACGCATTCTGAGCAATCTGGAAAAAGCGGCAGTTGACAGCAGAATTGAAGGCGTTGTTTTTAAGCTGTCATACAATAACAATCTGGGTTGGGCAAAACTTCAGGAAATCAGAAATGCAATTGATCGTTTTCAATTGACTGGGAAAAAAGTTCATGTCTGGTCAGACAGTATGACCCTTGGGATGTTGTATCTGGCAGGAACTTGTGATGGAACGTATATGCCGCCATCGGGAATGTTGAATTTCCAGGGTCTTTCAAGCTGGTCTATGCATTTAAAAGATATGATGGATAAACTTGGCGTAGAAGTACATCTGCATAAAATCAAAGACTATAAATCGGCAGCAGAATTTTTGACTGAAAGTGAAATGACCGATGCAGCTCGCGAGATGAAA
>JABIBH010000304.1 GCA_018652925.1 bacterium
AAAATCCTGCGTTCTCCTTCAAGTGCACGGATTTCTGAGATTTCCTGACTGACTTCCAGTGTTCCACGGTATTTGCCGTTATTGTCGCGAACAGCGAAATATTTAATCAGCACGAATATCTTACCCATATTGATCCAGAATGAAGCTTCACTCTTTTCTCCAGATTTGAAAGCATTCAAAATTGCTTCAACAACATGAAAGCTCTTGGGTGGGTGACAGTTCTGAACTTTTCTGCCGATTATTTCCGGTGAGCGAGGGAAGACCCTATTGTCGCCTCTGTTGTAGAAGAGAACTTCATCGTTCTCATCAACATAGGTTACATCGAACGGAATTACTTTCAGCATCATGTTGATTTGCTCTGGAGAGAGTGCGCCTTCATCCAGTCTGATAGCATCGCCGTCAGGTTCAATGACTACAGGTTTTGGTTCAGCAACTACTTCAATAGACGGAGTCCACGGCTCAGGTGTACCGATAAAGCAAAATCCAATTTCAGCATCACCAGCTGACATTTTAACCCAGTCATCTTCACTGAACATTTCCAATGCAGTTGGGAAGAGTATTTTTTCCTCTTTAAAGACCATACCCTGCAAACCCTGGAGCATTTTTGGTTCAAGTTCTGCAAGTTTATCCATGTTGTCAGCACTGAAAAGCTGGTGGCACATTTTGATGGCCTTGCGAATATCATCGTGGATTGTCCACATGAGTTTTGAAGGCTTATCAAAGCCGTATTTTTCAAAAACAGGGAAGAGCTGGTTTTCCTTGCGAGTGTAATGCAAATCAACTTGAAGCAATTTTTCATATGTTTCTTCAAGGTTTTCACGAGGGCCGAGCAGGTTTTTAGCCAACTTTATTATTTCAAGATTTTCCGCAATATAGTTATCGATTGGATGGCCCGCAGAAAGACCAGTTGATCCACCAGCTTCCAGGCCAGAGCGGAAGATGTTGATTAGATCTTCAATATTGCTATGAAGCTGGTCATCGGTAAAACCATATTTATCCATCAACTGTTCCGCATAGGCAAACTCGCCGGCAGTGATAGAGCCAAGCTCAGCTTCAAAGCGTGCTTTCAAGGTTGATGGATCAGTGCCAGCAAAAAAATCGGTTACTGTGCGCATGATTGCATCAACCCTGCTGGCTGAAGTGTTAATCTTGCTACTCATGTCGTTCAAAAATTCACTCATTGTAGTTTTCTCCTTGTGATAATGAAAGCCATTATCAATATAAAAACAAAAAAAGGGGGGCGCGATATTTCGACCGCGCCCTTAACTTATTTAAGCAGCTTTCTTACTGAAGAAAGTCTTTTTCAACAGATCAAAGAAGATAATTGCTGCACCAATAATCATGGTAATGTCAGGAATCAGCCTTGACCACATCCACCCATTGAGCGGCTCAACAGTTTCACGCTGTCTGGCGGCCCAGTAACCTAGATCGTGAGCAACCTGTGCCTGTTTTGCGCCGATAACCATTGTTGGGATTACATAAATGCAGACACCAATTGTTACCGTCCAGAAGCCAATACGACTCCATTTATCATCCCAGACCAGATTCTTTGCCATCGCATTACTGCGAGCAACCAGGTACATGAATGCCAGGGAGATATAACCGAATGCACCAAGCAGGGCAACATGGCCGTGTGGCATAATCAAGTATGTTCCATGAGCATAGTAGTTGATTGTTGGAGTATTGATAACCATTCCAAGGAATCCAGCGCCAAACCAGTTCAGGAATGCAGAACCAGCAAGGAACAGGAATGGAACAGCGAACGGGAAATCTCTTCCCTGTTCGTTGATGTGTTTTTGCTCTTTCCAGGCAGCAATCATCATAATTGCCAAGGGGAGAGGCTCAAGAGCCGAGAATATTCCACCAATAGCAATCCAGTGCTCGTCCAGTCCCTGCCACCAGTAGTGGTGTCCAACTCCAAGAGTTCCACCAAGCATAATCAAACCAAGTTCAAACAACATGATTCGCTCAGCAGTTTTACGAGATACAAGACCAAGTGCAACTGTAAGGAATGCAAGAACACCGGCTGCGAACAGCTCGAATGTCAGCTCAACCCACAGGTGAACAACCCACCAGCGATAGTAATCATCGACAGTAAAGTTGGGCTGGATTTTATGAATCGGCATCATTCCAGCGATGTACAATGTAGCAATACCGAAAGCACTCCAGATGATGGTTCCAACCAGAATGTTATTACCTTTTGCTTTGCGAATTACACTGAATACCATCAGGAACCACATAACAAGTCCAACAACAAGACCGATATCCCAGACGCGGGCAAGGTTCAAAAGCTCGCGACCCTCATTGCCAAACCAGAACCAAACTTCACGCATGTGACCAGTAGCACCAAGGTAGATACCGATTAGTCCGCCACCACCAACAATTAGCAGGGCAGCCCACAGAACATCTACAAGCCAAGGGAACTTCAAGTCTTCTTT
>JABIBH010000305.1 GCA_018652925.1 bacterium
CACTTGCTATATCACTTAAAGAGACTGCACTGAAAATAAAAATAAATGTAAGGAGAACCGTAACACTGTTTCCCTTAATAATCATAGAGATGAATCACTTGAAATGACTCCATCAATCAATCTGATAATTCTATTAGTATGTTTAGCGATATCTTCTTCGTGGGTGACAACAATTATTGTATGTCCCTTGTTATTAAGATCGTCAAGAAGCCCCATTATCTCTTCACTGGTTTTGGAATCAAGGTTTCCAGTCGGCTCATCAGCTAAAAGCAGTGATGGGTTACATACTAGAGCTCTGGCAATGGCTACTCGCTGTCTTTGGCCACCACTCAATTCATTTGGCTTATGATGTGCTCTGTCTGTAAGACTGACAGCCTCTACAGCCTCAGCAACCCTTTGCTTCCTTTCGCTCTCGGAAACACCACCATAAATTAACGGGAGTTCAATGTTTTGAGCTGCAGTTGATCTTGCCAATAAATTGAACGTCTGAAAAACAAAACCAATTTCCCGATTTCTGATTGTTGCAAGCTCATCATCATTCATCACCGAAACATCAAGACCATTCAGTAAATAGTTCCCTGAAGTAGGAGTGTCCAGACAACCTATCAGGTTCATTAATGTAGATTTACCAGACCCGCTGGCACCCATAATCGACAGATATTCACCAGTTTTTACAATCAAGTCCATATCCCTCACTGCATGAACTTCTTCAGTTCCAACAGTGTAGATCCGATTCAAACCAGTCATTTCAATTAATGGAATCTCAGCATTACTCATTGGAGCCTGCCATACTATCAAGGCTGTTGCCCACAGCTCTATTCAATTTAACCGAGTTTATTAAAATATCACATTTTGCCTGCACTTCATCTGCCCTTGCTGAAGTCAAGTTAACTTGTGCCGAAATCTTTTCTAGCATAGTTCCTGCGCCCACTTTGAATCGTTCGCTTGCAAGCCTGAGCTCTTCTTCTGTACTACCAATTGTCTCTCTACTGAGCTTGAGTCTTTCGATTGCTTCTGAAAAAGCATTGAACAGTTGCCTGACTTCCAACTGTACATCCAGCTCGGCTTGTGAAAGGTTGTATTCTGCAACTCGTTTATTGGCTTTTGCCTGGGATCTACCTGAAAGACTCTGAAACCTGTCAAACAGATTCCAGTTTATTGAATAACCATAGGAAAGATTACCTGATTCCTGGGCTCCAAATCTAAACTCTGACTCATTAATACTTCGAGAATAGCTTGAGGACAAACTTAAGGAAGGTAACAAACTCGATGTAGCTGAAGTAATATCACCTTCACGTGCCTGAATCTGGAATTTAAGGCTTTGCAGGTCAAGACGATTAGTCAATGCCAATTCGTACAGCTCATTCAATGCTGAGACCTCATAATCACCATCAAGCAAAGACCTGTCTATGTCAAATTTACTCATAAGAGGCATATTCATAGTATAAGCCAATTGCGCAAAAGCCTGTTCCACGCCGTTACTTGCACGCAATAAATCAAGTTGAGTTTGCTTGTGTCTAACTCTTGCCTGTAAAACATCGCTTTTAGCAGCGCTACCTATTCTGTACAAAGTTTCAGCTTTTTCCAATTCTCTTCCTGCAAGAGTCATCCCCTCTTGAGCAACAACTTCAAGTTCCTTGTATCTCAACAGATCGAAATATGCGGTAGCTGTGTTTTCGACAACTAGTTGTTTATTATATTGTTTGTCTGACTTAGCAGAATTGAGTGAATTTTTGGCAGATTTAAGTGCACCAAATCTATTCATACCTTGAAAAATGACCAGATTGGAGTTGATGGAATTAGAGCTATATGAAGATTTTGATTCGAAGTCGCTTTTCTGCCCACTAAACGGGTCCTCATAATCAAAGTCGGTTCTTTCACTGGTAGAGCTGGATCTTGACAAACTCAAATTTGGTAGGAAAGACCCCCTGGCCTTTGTCAAATTATGCTTTGCAGATAGTACCTGCTGTTGCGAAATAGCCAACCTGTTACTACTGGTCAGAGCAAACTTGGTACATTGCTCAAGATCATATACAGGTACAGATTCATTAGCCATCAATGCAAATGGTAACAAGACTGAAACCAGAATTATAAAAACTGTAAGTGTAGTAACACTTTTCATCGGAAATCCCCTTCAAATGAGTTATCAGCATAGTGTAATCTCGAAAGCCTGTTGAGCCAAGAGCAAACCACTAACCTTAAACGAAATATTTACCAAACAGTTGCACTACATCGAAAAAAAAAGGCGGGCCAATAAGGCCCGCCTTCAAAAAAGTAGTTATTACTTTCTAGTCAATGAGAATGAATATGGAATTGCCATCCAAGCTTTCACAGCTATACCGCGCTGTTTACCAGGTTTGAATTTACATCTCCTGGCAGCATCAAGGGCGGCATTATCCAGAATAGAGTGAACTGATTGAATCACAATAGCCTGTATGACAGTTCCGTCAGTACCAACCTGAACTTTCACAATAACAGTCCCCTGCAATTCAGATGCACGAGCCATTTCAGGATATTCTGGCGAAGCATAATTCGTGAGTACAGGTTTGTCCTGAGAAGCAACAAACATTTCTCCCTCACCAAAACTATTTAAAACATCATCAAGCATCTCATCCGCATCCATCAGAGTATCAGCAATTTCAGTGTCATCATCAACTTCATCATCTGGAGCTGCTTCAACCTGCTGAGGTGGCTTGGGAATCTCCATTGGTGGAGGTGGTACATCCACAGCTTCCTGAATCTCCTGAACCTCAAGCTCTTTAGTCCTCAATTTATACGGATTGGGATGGTATTGTGGAGTGACAAGGAAAAATATAATTGTGAAGATAACAGCACCCAACAATGCCCAGCGCATAGTTCTGTTATACTGAGCCTTAAACAGATCATTGGCTGTTACAACTGCTTTAAAAGAAGCTACGGACATCAATAACCCTTCCTAAAATTCCTGGCCAGTGATTTCCATGTCGGTATTGAAAAAGACCTTTATTGCATTGGCCTCTTTCAACGACTCCATCACATCACTAACAACCCCGTATGGTGTATGCTTATCAGTTTTAAAAGCAACAATCATAAATGGGTTTTCCTGCATTTTCTGAGCCATAATTGAAACTACATCTGGTGCAGTTACTATTACGTCATCAATAGAAATCATTCCTGCGCTGTTAATGAAGACATTTGAGATCATGTCTCTCAAGCCCTCTTCACCTGCATCTGCTCGAGGCAATGTGACAACAAGTCCACTTTCATCAGTAAATACAACTGTCACAATAAAGAATATCAGCAACAAGAACGCAATGTCACCCATTGATGAAGTTGGTATATACGGGTCTTTGCGTGATGAACGACCAAAATCCACTGGTCTCTCCTATATCTTTGTAGTCTTCAAAGAGACTTTTCTTGCATCAGACAACTTAATCTCATCCAAACAAGCTACCATCATGCCATAATCAGCATCAGGGTGTGTTTCCAGGATGATAACGGTCTTACTATTAGCAAGCAATCGGTCCCTGATTGCCTGCTCCAGCTGTGCTAGAGGCATTGGCTGCTTGTCAAAAGTTATAACATTGTTGTAGCTGATTTTTATGGTAGCTACATTACTCTGCTTAACTTTTACTGTATTTTCCTTGGTCTCTTTACCTGGCAAAACCAGGGATAAACCAATCTCATCAGCTTTCATCGGCATAACGATGAAGAAAATCAGAAGCAGGAAAGCGACATCACTAGTAGATGCCATTGGGATCTCTCCTGGATCTCGTTTCTTCTTTCTTTTATCTAGAACGCCCACATCTAACTCCTGTTACTTTGCCCCGTTACTGTTGACGATGTAACTCATCAACAAGTTCACTGGAAGCTTCTTCCATTTCAATAACAAAACGGTCGATAGTTGATACAAAGTAGTTAAAGCCAATTGATGTTGGGATAGCTATAACCAGACCGGTTGCAGTAGTAATCAGAGCTTCTGAGATACCGGCAGCAACAAGCTGAGCATTAACAGTGTCACTGGTTGCGATAGCTTCAAAAGCGTTAATCATACCAGAAACTGTACCAAGGAATCCAATCAATGGAGCAATAGTTGACACTGATGAAATCCAGATAAGTCCTCTTTCAAGGAAAGCCATCTCGATTGTACCAGCTGTTGTAATTGCTTTTTCAACAGCATCAGGACCTCTGTCTGCTTTCTGCAGACCTGAGTTCATGATAGCAGCAATTGGGCCACGCTCACGTTGACATACTTCACAGGCGGCTTGTACGCCATCTTCACGAAGAGTTGTCAGAACGTTGCCAATAAGCTTGCGAGTGTTAGTACGTGCTCTGTTAAGAGTCCACATTCGCTCTATGAGGTAAACCAGGCCAAGCAGAGCTATAGCCAAAAGCCACCACATAAAGTTTCCACCCTTAACGAACAGAGTACCGGCGCCAGATTGACCAAACGCACTGCGTTCAATCAGTCCCATAACACCGCCACGCTCTTCAATAACGACGGGAACTTCGCTGGCTGAGTCATTGGCAGTTGTGCCAAAAGTGAGCGAATCTGAAGTAGCCATGATGCCTTCAAAATTCGGACCGGTTTCTACTGCTTCATCCTGAGCAAATGCTACAGAAGAAAGAGACAAACCAAGACAAAAAACTAACAAAACTATGATTTTGAAATTAGCGAGACGAGCCATTGTGCTTGATCTCCCTTTTACTGAATGGGACCGTAATGGCAAAAACGAGATAGAAACACAACACCTCGCGTAGCCAATGTTATTTCTTA
>JABIBH010000306.1 GCA_018652925.1 bacterium
ATATGAATTGGTGTTACATAAAAGGAGAGAGGTCCATCGATTTCAATAATGCGAACTTTACAAATACCGTGTGCTTTGCCAAATGAAACTTTTATCCAGTCGGAATATGTGTCAGGAGCGAGAGTGAATAATTCGCCGTTGAAATTGAAATCGACTGTACGGAGTTGACGGTCAACTTCTGCGGAAACAGGAATTGTGCTGTCCGGGCCTTGCAATTCGCCACTCCAGGATTGTCCGTTTTGTTCAAGCTGTTGTCTGACGCCACCAATTGTTTCACCTTCTGGCTGTGCTTCACCGGTAAAAAATGTAAAAGTTCCTTGTGTGCCACGGAGGTCAGGAACGCACATTGCAGACAACATCTGCCCATCGATTTTTTCAGGTGGAAATGTTATGGGGACTCGCAGGACAGTTGCCTTGACTCCATTTTCACCAAGTACCTGCCAGAATGCCTTACTTTTTCTCAACAACTCAAATGGATGCCCTTTACCCTTTTTCTTTATTCGTGTTGACGATAGAACAGGGAGGTAGCTGTGCAAGTCGCGTTGCAGGAAATCGAAAATATTATGCTTGCCAGCTTCAACACCGGTTGCAAAACCACTCCAGGCAACAGGACTCATTGCAGGTGTAGTTGTGCCAAGTGGTCGGAAACTGCCTTGCTTTTTAAGAGCTGTAAAATTGGGGAGTTTGTCTTCACGGATGAACTGTTTGACCAGCTGAGGATCAAGGCCGTCCAGCCCAAGTACAATCACTCTGTTAGCAGTCGCATTTTTGCGTTTTCTGCTACGGATTGTCCTGATGAGAGTTCGCAAAGGCCAAAGCAGGACAGCAAATATTGCAACCAGAATGCCGGCAACTCCAAACAACAACGAACCACCCAAAGCAAATCCAGCGCCTGGACCAATGTATGCCAGCGCAGTGCAGGGGAGTAAAAGAAGAAGTAGCGTTAGAGCAAAGAACATCTAGTGGCCAATCGCAAATGCCAGAATTACACTGGCCAGATAGTTTGGTTGTTCAAGCATTACAAAGTGTCCAGTGCCGGGCATAGTTTTGAAGCTGACAGTTCTGGCAGTGCCAAAACCAAGCATATGCAATTGTTCAAGGGCTTGATCCGAATCCGGGAAAAGCAAATTGCTTCCGACTAAAAGAATGGGGATAGCCTGACGTGGTAGCTCGTCTGTAATGTCAAAATCAAAGCTGCTTAAAAGTAGTTGTGTGAAACTCATTTGGTCAGTTCGTAAAGCCTGGTCCACAATTATATCGGTTATCTCATCGATTGGGCTCATATTTAGAAAATAGCCAGCAACAAATCGATCGTAATTTGTAGTGAGTTGTTTAGCGATAGCAATTTTCTGTTCTTTTTGCGCCATTTGCCTTGGTGCAGCATCAATCAGGACAAGTCGGTCCACAGTAGTAGGGTTTGCAAATGCATGCTGCATTGCAATCAAGCCTCCCATACCATGACCAACAATTACCGGGTAATCGATATTATTTTCTTCAAGAAATTTGCCAAATAATTCAACAGCTGAATCGATAGTCAAATTGCCTACAGCGGCAGTTTTCCCGTGCCCGGGGATTTCCCAGACCCAGGTTGTAAAAGAACTCTGGAATGGTTGTGTGACGTTATCCCAAACCGATGCATCGGAACCGATTGTATGAATAAAAACAATATCATCTGCAACAACTGGAAGTGCGAGCAGCAGGCAGATCAGAATTATAAAGTAGCGAATCATTTATTTACCTTGGTCAACAGTGAAAAAATCTCCGTCATTTGCCATGACTACAGAACCATCGTAGTTGTCGTAAACGAGTTTTGCCAGGTCCAGTTCCGCTGCAGCTGGATAAAAATGGTTCAAAACTGTCTTTTTTGGTCTGGTTACATTACAAAGCCCAGCAACACGGGCTGGAGTCATATGACCGTCAACTGCCAGCTCGTCGGGCGTTGAACACTCAATTAATAACAAATCACACCCTTTGGCAACATTTTCCAGTGTTTTAGAAGGGCCACCATCTCCAGAGATTACCACTTTTGAGCCGGTTTTGTCACTGAAACAGTACCCAAAGTTGTGTTTACTGAATCTGTTTTCCGAATGGTTGGCAATAAATGGTGTTACAGCGCCGCCATTTTCCAGAATAAACGTTTCATCAGAGCTAAATTCTGTTATAACTACCTGTCGATGCAACGGGTTAAGCCAATCGCCGTATAATTCCTTCAGTTTTGACATGTAATTGGTCAGTCCAGGCGGGCCCATCATCAGCAAAGGCATTTTTGATTCCAGGGCAGGGCATCTCATGGCAAAAAGCAGGTGAACGATGTCGTTGCAGTGGTCTGGGTGCAGGTGAGTAAATATAATGGTATCAATTTCATCAAGAGAATCAGGGCCGTGAGGCGATGAAACAAGGCGCGACAAAGCACCTGGGCCCAGATCGACGAGTATTTTTTGCCCATCGACAGTTACCAGATTTGAAGTAGGAGCGCGGC
Source organism: bacterium (assembly GCA_018652925.1). Lineage (GTDB taxonomy): Bacteria > Krumholzibacteriota > Krumholzibacteriia > LZORAL124-64-63 > LZORAL124-64-63 > JABIBH01. Next base: position 2,480 of record JABIBH010000306.1, read on the forward strand.
CTGGAATTGGAACGCCACCACCAGTTCCCAGTACAAGTAGAGAAATCATAATGACTAATCAACACCAAGAGTCGGTTAAGGTCAAGAGGCGGTCTGGACAGTTGTACTTGTTGCCCCTATCATAAGCTGAAACGCGCAACCAAACGGGAGAGAAGATGAGACTAGTTTTTGCCATATTATTTATACTTTTTGCAACACTGACCTTTGCACAAGACGTGATGGAAAGCGACCTGACTGATCAGGAAAAACTTGTTGAGCTCAATAAATTACTGCAGATGAGTCCTCGTAATCCTGATTTGCATAATAACATTGGTGTGATTTACGCTGGTCAGCAGAACTGGCCTCTGGCTCGTGATGCATTTCTGGTTGCAGTTCAATGTGATCCACGCAATGCCGACACTCATAAAAACTTTGCCCAGGTTCTGGTTTATCTTGAGCAATATGATCTGGCGGCTGCCGAGTTTGAAGCCTATCGCAAGTTTTCAACAAATGGTGCATTCGATGCAGCACGGCTGATTGGCGATACCTGGATGACAGCTGGTAATCCAGCTCTTGCCCGAGCTTCATATCGAAATGGTCTTGAACTGTTTGGTGAAGCATTCTTGCCTGAAACCGCACATCTGGTTTTACTGTTGGTCAATCTGATGGAAAAAAATGGTCAGATGAGTGAGCGACAGATACTTCTGGAAAAATATGTCGACAGTGCAAGTAAACTCGATGACTCAGCATCGAAAAATATTGTAATTTTGACACTGCGTCTGATTTATGAAAACGCAGATCTTCTTTCTGAGTCTGGCCTTCATGCAAATGCAGCTGAGTTG
>JABIBH010000307.1 GCA_018652925.1 bacterium
CCCATCCAAGATTCTTTCAATCGGCGATGAAGTTGAAGTAATGGTTCTCACAGTTGACAAGGGCAGCGAGAAAATATCTCTTGGTCTGAAGCAATGTGAAGATGATCCATGGCTGACACTTACAGAGCGTTACCCGGTTGGTACCATTATTGAAGGCCGCGTTCGTAACCTGACTGACTTTGGCGCTTTTGTTGAAGTTGAAGAAGGTATCGACGGACTGGTTCATATCTCAGATATGTCCTGGACCAAACGTGTTCGTCATCCTAAAGAGGTTGTACGAAAAGGTGACAGCATTCAGGTTCAGATTCTGGACACTGATAATGAAAAACGTCGCATAAGTCTGGGTATCAAGCAAATGCAGGAAAACCCTTGGCCAAAAATTGCTGAGGACTATCCAAATGGTCGCGAAATCACTGGTAAGGTAATCCGCATGCTGGATCACGGCGTAGTTGTCGAGATCGATGAAAACCTTGAGGGCTTTGTCCCAACAGGTCATTGCGGAATTCCTCAGGTTGAAAAACCTCTGTACCATTTCCGTGAAGATGAAGTATTACCTATGCAGGTAATTAAAATGGACTCTGAAAATCGTCGTATCGTTCTTTCGATTGCCGATTATTACAAAGACCATGCTGAACTTCTGGAAGAATTCCTGGCAGACCATCCTCTGATGGAAGATGTTGTTGAAGCAGATAAAGCTGCTGAAGCAGAAGAAGCAAAGAAAGCTGAGTCTCAAAAAGATGACGCCGAGTCTTCTGATGATTCAGATACAGAAAATGTTGAAACTGCAGAAATGACGGACCACGAGCCTGTTGCTGATGAACCAGTTGAAGCTGAAGCTCCTGCTGAGGAACCAGTTGAAGCTGAAGTTGCTGCTGAGGAACCAGTTGAAACTGAAGTTGCTGCTGAGGAAGTAGTGGAAGCTGCAGAAGAAAGTACCGAAGAAATAGAAGAGACTGCTCCCGAAGTTGTAGAAGATGAAAATGCTGCAGAAGCTGAATCTCCTGAGACTGAGGAAGAAGTAAAAGATAAAGAGTAATCAGTGTATTCTGATTATTAATGATAGCGGCGGGGAGGAGCAATCCTCCCCGTTTTCTATTATGGAGACGTTTTGGATAACTGCACTACAACAGTTAAAATAGCTTTCTACACCCTTGGGTGTCGACTCAATCAGTATGACACTGAAGCAATGAAAACTGCTTTACCTGACCATATAAATTGTGAAGTAGTGCCATGGGATTCAGATGCTGATGTCTTCATTATTAACAGTTGTACTGTCACCGGTAAAGCCGATCAAAAGACTCGACATACTGCACGTCGAATAAAAAGAAATAATCCTGGAGCAAAAGTGGTTGTTACCGGGTGCTATGCCCAAACACAACCTGAAGTTCTTTCATACATTCCCGAAATTGACGGTATCTACGGCATCTCGGAACGCGAAAATATTTCTGACTGGCTGCCTCAATTGATTATTTCAAAATCTCAGGTCATGGAAGTTGAGTCATTTCCCAAAAACATGCGCTTCAAATCAGAATCAATTTCAGATTTTGAAGGCAAAACCAGAGCATTTGCAAAGATTCAGGATGGATGTAATCTTCGTTGTACATATTGTTTGATATGGAAAGCCAGAGGACCGGCCCGCAGCAGAACTGTAGAAGATATTGTAGAACAAATTCAAGTACTTGCCAATTCTGGATTTATTGAACTGGTACTGACTGGAGTTAATGTTGGTAGCTATGGCGATGACTTTACTGATAAAGTATCGCTATATGAAATGTTATCAACGATCTTGGCGCAATTTCCTGAATTGAGATTTCGATTAAGCAGTATTCATCCAAATGAAGTTGACGATGAATTGTTATCACTTTTCAGCGAATACAAGAATCTGCAACCTTATCTGCACCTTTCTTTGCAAAGTTTATCAGACACAGTTCTTCAAAGAATGAAGAGACCATATAGAAAAGACATCGCTTTTTCTGTAATCAACAAGGCAGCAAACTTGTTGCCTGGGTTTGGTATTGGTGCAGACATAATTGCCGGTTTTCCGGAAGAAACTGATGCCGAGTTTGACGAGACGTATTCATTTTTAGAATCATTGCCAATGTCATACATGCACATATTCCAATATTCTTCCCGACCAGGCACAAAAGCCGAACTGATGAAACAGGTTGCTCCTAAAATTGCCTCTGCTCGCGCAAAAAAACTGAGACAGCTGAGCGAATCAAAAAGGAATCTGTTTGAACAAGGTTTGCAAGGTTCCTGGCGTGAAGCTATAGTGGAGAGTGGGCAATGCAGTCCTGGGCATATTAATGCAACTTTGGACAACTTTGCGACAATTGAAGTTCCTGAAACATGTGTTGCAGGTACTTTGATTAAAGTAAATATCGGTCCTCGTGAAAATGGGTTACTAACTGCAAATGATGTGCAGACAATTGAGAATAATGGAGACGAGTCTTGAAAATATTTATTGAAACTTATGGCTGTCAGATGAATTCCTACGATTCTACAGCTATCATCGGCATTCTTGAAAATGCCGGTCACACTTTCGTCAAAGCTCCTGAGAATGCTGAAGCTGTTTTGATAAATACCTGTTCCGTAAGAGATCGTGCTGAGCATAAAATCCTGAGCCGCATCGGGAGTTTGCGCATAAAGCAAAAACGTGCAAATCGTCCAAAACAGATTATTGGTATTTGTGGATGTATGGCTGAACGTCTTGGAAAGAAACTCCATGAAGTTTCTCATCGACCTGACCTGGTAGCTGGTGTAGATCAATATGCACAACTACCTCAGCTTCTGGAAAACCCTGTATCTGGC
>JABIBH010000023.1 GCA_018652925.1 bacterium
AAATATTATGGGAAAAGTTTACTTCGGGAATTATCTTTCAGCTAAGAAGGCTCGACACCTGGATTCCGTGGCCTCTGTGGATTGCATTTTTTGCGATTGGTAAACAAAAAGCAGTTCAACTTGGGGCAAGCTTGTTATTGCTTATTATTGGCTATGCAATTTTCTCACACACAGTCAGATATATGTTGGTTTTATTACCAATCATTTCAGTGGAACTTTGGATAGGTCTTTCAAAACGTATTCCAAACAAAACTGCCTCTGTTATTGGAGTGGCCTTACTGGCAGCAGCACTCCAATTTGCCTCGCCTGCATTTTTGCCCAGCTGGGACAGGAATTATAAAGATGATTCCAAGCCAATTGTTACTACAACTGATGGCATTGTATTTACTGACAGTGCAAAATATCTGTGGGAAACAAAACAGAGTGGTATCTGGAGTCCTGCAAATAAAGATGTTGAGAAAAAGATTATCGAGGCACTGCAGAAAAACTCTACCCAAGTTAAATAAATAAAGAAGCCATTTCTATGGTCACCAGGCATCTTTCAAGATAGCGTGAGCTCAAAGATGTTAGTACCTGGATAGTCACCATTAAAAATAGCTTCTTCAGATGACATTATAGCATATCAGAATAATTATACAACTTATATTTGATATATAGTTATCTCGTGGGTGTTTATGTACAAAAAAATAGACCCCGTTTTCACGGGGCCTATCTTAATAACTAATTGAGTAGCTTTACTATGGCTTTGAGAAAAATCCTGCTTCAAGCTTTGGATTTCTTTCAAACTTACTCATAGTTCCAGCAGCAAATTGTTCATCATCATGTAAAATAACGATTGTTTTGGCTACTTGAACGCCATCAAAATCAGCATAGTCAGAGTACATGGTCTTGGCAACTACAGGAGCACCTGTGACCATGTCTGCACCTTTTGTCTGTTCCATAAACAGCAGATGTGTTTCTGCATTGAAACAGTAAAGAATGAAGTCTTTACCAACGCCTGTGATATAAACTCTGTCACAAAGAACGCCGTCAACTTCAGCCTGGTCGATTGCCTGGCAAGAAATATCGCTGCGGTTACGCAGAACAGTATAAAGATCTTTTTCGATCTCTTCCAGCAAACCTTTAATGTCATCGCCTTCGATATCTACTACCCCACCTGGTGTGTCAGCCCATGCAGAGTCACCGTCAAGAGCTTGAACCATATTTCCAAATGGAGTTTTCTGAGCAAGTTTCATGTGGTTTGGATAAACAATTGTTTTCTCAATGCCAAATGTCAGAGCCATTCCCTGGATTTCAAGATCCAGACTCATCTCGCCAAAGTAACCATCCATGCCACCAATTTTCTTTCCACCCATAGCTTCATAACTAGCTGTCATGATAGCTTGTCCAGAAGCCATTAGCTCATCGGTTGCTGTTGGAATATCAAGAGTCAGTTTTGGCTCCGGAATAGTAATGTCAATATCATTTACCATTCCAAATGTTCCCAAATCGCCATCAAACAGTTCAGGGTCACCAACAGCTAGAATTGACAATCTACCTGGCTTCCAAACTTCCTGAGCTGCCGCTAGTACATCTTCAACAGTTGTTTCACGAACCTGTTGTTGATATACCTGTAGGAAGTCATCAGGGTAACCGTACATTTCATAGGTAACCATACGATCCAGAACTTCACGCTTTGTATCAAAACTGAAAACTTCTGAATTCAGGATGCCATCTTTGGCGCTGTCTAGTTCTTTCTGAGAAACCAATTCAGTTGTCATTCTTTCAATTTCTCCAAGAACAACAGTTATAGCTTCTTCAGTTGTTTCACACTTGGTACCCACACCAGCCATAAAGTTGCCAGCATTACGGAACCCTGTTCCAGAGCTACTCCATGTAGAATAGGCCAGGCCTCGTTTGGATCTAACTTCGTTGAACAGACGTGATGAGAAGCCTCCACCAAGTATCTTGTTTGCTACAATAATGTGAGCATACTTTGGGTGGTCAGCTCTGATGCCTTTATGCCCTAAAAGTATCTGACTCTGTGTCAAACCTTCCTTGGCAGCAATATTTACTGTACGAGGAAAGTTAGGAATCATTGGGTCATTTGGCAGGGGTGTAGTCGATTTTTCCCATCCTGCAAAAGCAGCTTCGATTTTTGCGACCATTGTGTCACTATCAAAATCTCCAACTACAATCAAGTGCATTCGGTCTGGATGAAAATAGAGTGAGTGAAAATTGACAAGGTCATCACGAGTGATTGAACCGATAGTGTCATACTCTTCAACTCTGGCTATTGGATGATCTTCACCTAAAAGAATCTTTGTCATTTCACGACGAGCAATACTGCTTGGCTCATCATTTCGACGTGAAATTCCAGCTTTATGCTGAGTGATTGACAAATCAATTTTGTCTTCAGCAAATCGTGGAGCTGTCATAATTTCAGCCAGAATTTTAAGAGCCATGTCTGAATCTTCAGTAAGAGCTGACAACCAGGCTCCACCAGTGGTTCCACCAATCCAGGTTTCAACACTTGCGCCCATTGATTCCAGCATCAAATCAATTTCATCGCCATCCCAGCTTTCGGTTCCACCAGAACGGAGAACTTCTCCGGTAATTCCAGCTAATCCAACTTTATCTTCAGGTTCATAAATTGAACCAACCATAATTTTGGCT
>JABIBH010000308.1 GCA_018652925.1 bacterium
CGGGTTGTAACAGATTTTGGACGCTCAATTGAGGCACCCAGTGCACGATCGTAAACCAACTGTGAGCACATTCCCATTGCACGTGATATTGAGAAGAGAACTGTGTAGAATGAGAACTCTTTCAAGCCGTAGTGGTACAACAAAGCGCCACTGCCAGCATCAACATTTGGCCATGGGTTTTTAGCTTTTCCATGCTCGCGTAATACTTCAGGAACAATTTCAAACACATTATTTACAGTGCGCATGATTTTGTCGTTAGGGAAGTGGTCCATTCCGAACTTGCGGAACGCAACAAAGCGAGGATCCGATACGCGTAGAACAGCGTGACCGTAACCAGGAATAACCTTGCCAGCTTTGAGAGTTTCCCAGGCGTTGGCACGGATGTCTTCCCTGGATGGTTTACCGTTGAACTTTTTGTTCAGTTCGATAATCCAGTTAAGGCATTCCTGATTTGCAAGACCGTGAAGAGGCCCGGCAAGACCATTCAATCCGGCACTGACTGAGTAATAAGGATCACTCAATGCAGAACCTACAAGGTGAGTGGTGTGAGCAGAAACATTTCCACCCTCATGATCACAGTGAAGAACTAGATAGAGACGCATGCAGTCTGCAAATTCACCACTTGGATCTTTTATGCCAAGCATGCGAACAAAGTTCTCAGACCAGGTTAGACCTTTTTTAGGTGCAATACGTTTGCCTTTACGGAAGCGCATTCTGTAAACACCGGCAGCAATTGCAGGCAAGATTGCCAATAAATCCAGTGAGTCTTCCAGTGTTGGTTTCCAGTATTCTGATTTGTGCATTCCTGCATCGTATGCTTTACGGAATTTAGATTCGCGCTCCATAACCAGGATTGCTGTATCAAGCATACACATTGGGTGAGAGTCTTTAGGCATTGCCTCAAGAACTTTCCAGACATACGCAGGAACTTTTGCACGTGCTGTAAATTCATCCTGCAGTGCTTTCAAGTCGCGTTTGTTTGGCAGGTGGCCAGTGCAAAGCAGGTAGAAAACTTCTTCAGGAAGATTGTCTGCCAGATCGCCAACAGGGATGCCGCGAACCAGAAGTCCAGTATCAGGTGGAACTTCGGAAGTGTCACAGATCATTCCTTTGACGCCACGCATTCCGCCATAAGCTTGCTGGATGGTAACATCGCTGATTTTCATCGATCCGTTCTTCTTCACAAGCGCGCCAATTTCCTTACGCCACTCGGGAATAAGTTTGGCTAGTTCGTTTTGTAGCTTTGCCATTTTCTGATCCTCCTGGAAGAGACTAAATCCGACTAAAACTGTATGATTAACCTATTCTTAACTCGACATTTAACCATCTAATATATATTAATCAACTTATATACTTTTACAAGCTATATCGCACTTTGAACATTTTCTTTTTGGTGTTAATATCTAGTTATGAAAAACAAAACCGAGCTGTTCAAAAATAAAATCGCTTTGGCACCGATGGCAACAGGTGGCAATTTACCGTATCGCAGACTGTGCAGATATTTTGGTGCACAACTTACATGCAGCGAAATGGTGCTTGCGCATAAGGTGGTCAAAGGTTCCAAAAGAGAAGATGTACTGCTACGCAAAGGTGATGGTGAATATCCTTATGGAGTTCAACTTGCTGGCAAGAAGCCGGATGTCATGGCTGAAGCTGCAAGGATTGTTGCGGATTCGGGGTGTGATTACATAGATCTCAATTTTGGTTGTCCCATCGATTTGATTGTGCGTAAAGGTTCTGGGGCAGCTGTTTTGAGATCGGTTACAAAGCTTGGCCGAATTGTTGAGGCTGTTCGCGAAGCAGTTGACTTGCCGATTTTAGTGAAGCTCAGAACCGGTTATCACAGAGACAAAATCAATATCGAAAAAACTGCAGTTGTTGCTGAAGAGAACGGCGCGGACTGTCTGTCGATTCATGGACGGACACGCGATCAGCATTATAGAAAAGATGCAGACTGGTCATTAATTTCCAGAGCAGCAGAACTTGTCAACATCCCAGTGCTTGGCAATGGCGATATTCTAACTGTCTGGGATTATCAGGCAAAACAGAATTGCGGAGTCAGCGGAGTAGTACTTGCAAGAGGTGCGCTGATAAAGCCATGGGTTTTCAAGGAGCTGATTGAAGGAGAGCCGTGGTACCCATCGGTAGAAGAACGATGGCAGGTTATGGCCAAATACGTCGAGTTTGCCAAAGAGTATTTTGGCGACGATGAAAAAGGGATGGAAAGAGTAAAACGTTTTTTCATCTGGCACCTCGGTTTCTGGAACAGATACCGACCATACACTGAAGACGATTATAATTCTGCCGAAGGTTCGTTATTGCAGATGAGAACTGAAGCTGTGACAGGTGATCCTGAACTGGAATTGCTTGCTAGTGAAAATCCTGATGACTTTGAGGTGATTTGGGACAGGATTGTAGAACAAGGTCGGTAAATGGCTTAGTAATACGAATTTTGTATTTTGTTAGGTGTTGAATAAAGGAGCTGTCAGTATGTCCAAACTTATAGAGATGTTGAAAATTTCTCATACTCCGATGGTGTTTGTTAC
>JABIBH010000309.1 GCA_018652925.1 bacterium
AGAATCTTCAAAAATATCCCAGCCACCAAACTCGATGTCAGCAAGCTCTGTAATAGGGACAAAGTTCTTAATTAACGGTTGGTTGTTGTCTGTTCTCTTTCCAAGGCGAATGTGACCCATTTGGGTCAAGCTGCCGATTGGTAGACGAATCCCTTTTCGTATTGCAATTACACCAGCAATGAAAGTTGTAGAAACTGCACCCATTCCCGGAGTCAGAATTCCCAGCTTACCTGTAGCCGGCTTGACATTCAATCCGTTAGACATATCTCGCTCCTCGATTTAAATCTTGATTCAACCAGAATTTGGTGAAATCAGCAGTTCAGAACCAAATAAGATAGTTCTGAGAACTTTTATAACAATAAATGTTTCATGCAGAAAATTACCGTTTCTGCATAAGAACGCAAGTGTAATGTTGGACTAAATGAAAGATTAGTATCTTAGTCAAGCATAAAATTGACGATTAGTGATAGTGGATTCATACAATAAAGAATAAAATTTGTTATTTATGCTATTTTCAACTAAAGTGGGTAGTGACCATGACGATATATGTAAGGTGTTTCAGAAGATACCTAACTAAAACAGGAGTTCGCCCATGTCAGTAACAGTCCCTTTTATGGATCTTAAAGCTCAGGTAGCACCACTACGATCTGAAATCGATGCAGCCATTAAAGATGTAGTCGATAACACTGCTTTTATTCTTGGACCAAGGCTTGAGAAATTTGAGAAGAATTTCGCAGAGTATTGTTCAACTCTTCATTGTGCAGGGGTGGATTCAGGAACACAGGCATTGCACCTGATTCTTAGAGGGCTGGGTATTGGAGCAGGCGATGAAGTTATAACGGTCCCCAATACGTTTATTGCCACAATTGAAGCTATTGTCTACACAGGTGCTAAACCGGTTTTTGTTGATGTAGATCCTGACACTTGGCTGATGGATCCGACAAAGCTCGCTGATGCAATTACAGATAAAACAAAAGCAATTCTTCCAGTTCACCTCTTTGGGCACCCAGTTCCTTTTGACGAGATTAAAGCTGTAGCAGGTGATATCCCTATTATCGAAGATGCTTGTCAGGCTCACGGCGCAAGGTATAAAGGCAAGAGAATTGGTTCTCTTGGGTTTGCAGGTGCATTCAGTTTTTACCCAGGGAAAAACCTTGGTGCTTTTGGTGATGGTGGTGCAGTAGTTTCAAATGACATGAAGTTAAAAGAATTTATCGACAGTGTTCGTCATCATGGGCAGGGTGCAAAAAACATGCATGATAGTATTGGACACACTGCGCGTCTTGATTCGTTGCAGGCAGTTATTCTGGATATTAAATTACATCAATTGGATAACTGGAGTGCCATGCGTCGTAATAACGCTGCACTATATAAAGCAAAATTACAGGGATCTTACAGGATGCCTGAGTTGGTTGCGGAGTCTGAGGCTGTTCATCACTTGTTCCCAATTCAGTGTGATGACCCAGAAGGAACCATTGCGATGCTGCGCGAAAATGATGTTTTCTGTGGAAGACATTATCCAGTTTCCTGTAATTTACAGCCTGCACTAAAAGGCATAATTGATGACAAAGTCAGCTTCCCGGTTTCGGAAGAACTTTGTTCAGGAATCGTTTCTCTACCAATGTTTGCAGAATTAACTGAAGAAATGGTAGACAGGGTGTGTGAACTTCTGCTATAATAGTGCAAGTTACGTCACCAAAGTTGCTATCGAATGATAGCTGGGAAGGGAGCACATGAACAAAAGCTAACGCGTTTCCGTTGATTTACAACAACTCTGTATACAGAGGAGAATAGACAATGAAGGAAGACGCGGTAGTTTACTCCACCGTTGCAAACAATGTAACTTCTGCTCAGCCGGCACTATATGTCGTTGCTGACGCATCACGAATCCATGGTTTTCAAGGAAATTTTAAAAGAGCATTTGATGTTGTTTGTGCTTTAACGGCTATGGTTTTGTTATCGCCGTTTTTTGCTTTGCTCTCTTTTCTTGTCAAGCAGTCCAGTTCTGGCCCAATCCTTTTTACACAAGAAAGAATTGGCAAGAACGGTAGGCCATTTAATTTCTATAAATTCAGAACTATGATCCATAACAGTGACGATGCTATTCATAGACAGTTTGCGTCGATGTTTATCTCTGGTGGAATCAAAGATGATTGTAAAGACGATAACTTTAAAATTTCAGCTGATCCTCGTGTTACTAAAATAGGCGCCTGGCTACGTAAGACCTCACTTGATGAGTTGCCTCAAGTTTTTAACATTCTAAAGGGTGACATGTCTTTTGTTGGACCACGCCCGCCAATCAGATATGAAATAGAACAATACCAACCTCGTCACCATGAACGACTTCGAGTTACTCCCGGACTTACTGGTCTCTGGCAAATAAGTGGCAGGAGTGCAGTCTCTTTTGAAGAAATGGTGCGGCTAGATATCTACTATATCAACAACTGGTCATTTA
>JABIBH010000310.1 GCA_018652925.1 bacterium
CTTCTCGCTACGGCACAAGCAACGGCCCTGTTTATACAGCCGAAGTTTACCAGGGTGACCTGGTTGTTGGAGGACTTTTTACAGAAATCGATGGCCTCTCAACAGACAATTTGGCTCGTCAAAAAAATGGCACCTGGGAGTCTATTGGTGATGTGCTGGTTAACGAAAATAGCGAACCGGGATTTGACTCTGAAGGCAAAGGCGTTCACTCTCTAATAGTTTATCAGGGCAATCTGATGATTGGTGGAGAATTCTATAGCGTCGACAACTCTGCAGCATCAAATATTTCTCGCTACAATGATCATGACAATACTGCACCTGAATTGATAATTGGTGTTCACACAAATCCATATGCCAACCAGTTCATCGATATTTATCTTACTGGTAATGACACACGGCTGCTCCCGAATTTGCTTGAGCTTGATGTGTCAGAAGAGCCAGTTTTTATGGAATCATTTGATGAAGCCGGATTTTTCTGGCGCGGTGAATACAGACTTTATTGGCCAGGAGATGTTTTTGATATCAATGCCTGTGCCTGGGATGAGTCCTGGCAAACAGGATGTGTAACCTTACCGCTTTCCACGATGATGATCAGTGGCGAAAATGGCGGTATGATTGCCAGTGTTGATCAGCAGATGGAGCTGTATTTGTCAGCAGACAGTTTCGATGGTGAGACTGTGGCTATGATCGCTCAAGGCACAGAGATGGTTGAAACTCAGGAAAACGGAGTACAGCTGTTCCGCCAAAAAACGAACACCATGACTACAGTTTATGATGTTCGCGGGCCAAACGAGCTTACAAAGCCAGCCACTATATCTTTCCAGATAAGCGGAAACAACAGCCCTGATGGCTGGTACATTGAACGTGCAGATGGCACTGCTCTGGAATCTTTGGTAGACACAGAAACAAACAGAGTCAGCGCTCGAGTTACAGAATTTGGCGGATTTGTTGTTAAGTGGTCACCTTCTGCTGGTTCTCAAATTGCAGACCGCAGGTTCTTATCGATGTCTGGAGCGGTTCCAAATCCGTTCAACCCAATGACAGCAATTGAATTTGAAATCAAAGCCAACATGCATGTTTCTGCTGTTGTAATTGATCTTCGAGGTCGCACGATTGCTACTTTGTTAAATGAAGAAATTACTGCTGGATCTCATACTCTGAGATGGAACGGCAGAACAGATGGTGGCGCTCAAGCTGCCAGCGGAACATATATGGTTCAGGTTCGCACCAATGAGGGCGGCCTGGTATCAAGCAAAATGACGCTGGCTAGATAAAGCGTTACAGGAGGATAGAATGTTTATTGTGAAGAGACTGGCACTGCTTTTGTTATTGCTATTATTTGTTGCTGGTTGTGGCGATGATGAATCGACAACATCACCAACTACAAATCATCTCTCTCAGGGCTGGAGCTTGTATGAGAGTGGCGATTATGCTGAAGCCATAACAAGCTTTGTCGCGGCTTTAGAGAGTGATCCAGCAAACACCTCAGCATTTAATGGGCTGGGTTGGACCTGGACAAAGATTGGAAATATGGAGCTGGGAAGAGACGAGTTCCAGAGAGCTATTGATAACGGCATGACTACTGCAGATCCATATGCGGGCATAGCATTTGCAAGCATGGATATTGCACCCGCAGATTTCAATGGCGCAATTTCATCAGCACTAGCTGCTCTTGAAATTACATCCGATTGGTCTTTTTCACACAAAACTTCTATTGACTGGCGTGATATACGATTGGTATTGGCTCAATCGTATTTTGCTATTCACAATTATGATTTGGCCAACGAACAGGTTGTTGCCCTGGACGGAACAGCTCAAGTTAGTGAAGCAGATCTGATGCAGGAAATAACAAGACTGAACGATCTTTACGCAGGCTAATCGCCACAGGAACGGTGAATAATGAATTTTAACAGGGCTACAATTTTAATATCCATTTTACTGATAATCATTATTGGTATGATTGTTGGTTGTGGAGACGATGACTCAATTACAGACATCGGTCCCAACACAGGAACAATTGGCATATCGCCAAATCCTTCATCAATAAATGCTCCCTGGAGTATTGCGGGTCCTGATGAGTACACAAATTCAGGTAATGGTGACGCAACTTTACGTGACGTTCCAGCTGGCGAATATACGCTTACTTGGGGAGAAGTTGAAGGTTGGGTAACACCACCCGATAGCCCCAGAACATTGACCCTGGATGCAGGATCTATAGTTTGGTTCAGCGGTTCTGTTTATGTTGAGGTTTCAGATCCGGGCACAGTTATAGTAAATCCGGAACCAGACAATCTATCTGCAAACTGGGTTTTGAGTTTACCAAGCGGTGTGAATGTCCCTGGAAGCGGAGACTCGACTTTGGTTGAAATGCCAGTTGGTATTTATGAAATCACCTGGGTGGCAGAGGACGGCTACAACACGCCAAGCGCAACACCAACAGAACTTGTTGCTAACGGTGAGATTGTTTTTAACGGAACCTACATACCGGGATCTCTTCCTGGCACAATAGAAATCGTAGTAATCCCAGAAGGTCTGGAAGCAGGATGGGTGCTTACACGGCCAGATGATTCAACAATTGAAGGGATCGGCTACACTATTTTGGAAGATATGTCTCCAGGAAGGCATTGGCTTGAATGGCTCCCTGTTCAGGACTGGAATGAGCCAGCCCCCAATCCTGCCTCTTTTGTGCTTTTCTCCAATGCTCATGTTACTATCCAGAGTGAATACCTGAATATGTTTGCTACAATTGATGGCGGCAGTTTCCAGATGGGTGACATCGATAGCCTATATGCCGCTGCTGACGAGTGGCCAAGGCACTCAGTCTCAATAACTAACCCGTTTGAAATCGGAACATCTGAAGTAACACAAGCTCAGTATCAACAGGTTATGGGTTACAACCCAAGCTCTGATCAAGATGACAGCTCATTCCCGGTTACAAATGTGAGCTGGTATAATGCTGTTGAATTTTGTAATGCTCTTTCTCTTCAAGAGGGCAGAACTCCCGCTTATTCTATAAACGGAACAGATGTATCCTGGAACCAGGCAGTAGACGGATACAGGCTGCCAACTGAAGCAGAGTGGGAATATGTTTGCCGTGCAGGAGGCCAATCAGATTTCTGTTTTGGTGACCTTTCGAACGAAGTATGCAATGACCTGGAGCTTGGTAATTATGCCTGGTACTGTAGTGCCAGCCTTAGCAGAACACGACATGCATCTAAACTACCTAATGATTTTGGTGTTTATGGCATGCATGGAAATGTTTGGGAGTGGTGCTGGGATTGGTATTCTGATTATTCAGAAGACGCACAAACCGATCCAATCGGTCCCGGAATTGGCCAAACCAAGGTTGTTCGTGGAGGCTCATATCTGAACAGAAGTGTTGGCTGTAGAAGCTCAAACAGGGCCAGCGCAATGCCTAATGAAGATGATACCAGAAACAGCACAAAAGGCTTCCGTGTAATCAGGCAATAGATTAAATTGCTGATACTAATAATAAAAAAAGCCCCCGGATTAAACCGGGGGCTTTTTGTTGTTAACAACTAGCACTTGGCAGCAATTGCTTCTGCCATTTTAGTGGTTGTATTGGAGCCACCCATATCGTATGTACGAACAGCGCCCTCAGCAATAACATCGGCAACAGCTTTTTCAAGCTTGACTGCCATCTCTTTTTCACCAAGGTGATCGAGCATCATTTTTGC
>JABIBH010000311.1 GCA_018652925.1 bacterium
ATTTCCGATGACTGGTCACAAAACGACAGGGTTCTGGATGACTCTGCTGACTACCTGGCAACTGACTCCGGTGATTTTTATCACTTGTGGACTACCTGGAGTACTGACTCTTTATATATAGGGTACAGCTACCTTGCTTCAAACAGATCAGCTCACTTGTTAATCGATGTTGGTAATAATTCAGGTTTGTCAGATATCTCTTTGATTACAAGCTATCCATTACCATTGCAATACCAGGGCAGTATCGACTTTGTCGTTGGACAAGCTCACGGTCCTTTCAATGACCCGGGTACACCTGATTTCTTGCGGATATTATCTGACAGTGGTGATACTGAAGAAATTACCGATCTGGTAAATTCAGCACAGACTTTTTCAATGCAACCACCGGGAAGGTTGCCAGCCTGGTACCAAACTGAGATTTCAATTCCGTGGGATGTTATTTATCCTGACGGAATGCCAGTAAATGCAGCTCTGAAAATTGTGGGTGTTACAGCTGATCCTGCATCCAGTTTTGCTGTCGATGACATAACCCCGACTCATGTTTCTATTCTTGATATCGATGGCGATGGCTTGCTTGATCCTGCCGATGCACAAGTCTCAGGTAGCGTGACCATGGAAACCGCTGCACCGGTTACAGTTCAGGCATTTATTACCGATTGGGCTGGTGGGGTGCCAGTTTTACCAATATCAACTTCAACCTCAGAAGGCCAGAGCTATTCAATCGGTAGACTTTCTGCCGGTCAATATAATCTGGTTTATTCTGCCCCCGGTTATTTTTCAATAACTGAAAACGTAACTGTTGTTGAGAGCCAGCTGATAACCGGCCAGAATGTGACATTGGAAAAAGCGACAGTTGTTGCAGGAGCACTGACCCCTGAAATGCCAGAACTTGTTACTGGCAGTGGTAATGGATATGAGTTCCGTGCTCCCGATGGTTCTGTAATGGAAAGCGTTGATGGCTTGTTACCAAGCCAGATGAATCCGTCAATGGAGTTTGAGTTTTATGTAGAAGATAGCGGCACATATTCACTGGTTGTGTGGGCTGAAAACCACTTGCAAACAGAGTTTTTTATTGATGTTACTGCCGGTGTTGACCAACTGGATCTTGCGTTTGATTTGCAAAGGGCTCCTTTGATCTCTGGACGTGTAGTTTTTGAAACTGGGCCAGGCAACCCAGGTGTAATCAATCTGCAAAACAGCGCGGGGGATACTCTTTTTGCAACTCTGGAATTCACAGAGTTAGCTACCGATTATCAATTTTATGCTCCTCGATTAGGTGAGCTTGTGCTTGTTGCAACCGCAGACACTTATTTCGATACTCAAGTCGTTGCAACTGTTACAGCCGGAGTTGATGTTACCGACCTGGAAGTTTCAATGCCTCGCTTGCCTCAGTTGGACTTGGCAGTTGAATTTGCCGATGGTCCAGGTAATGAGGGTCAGCTGTTTATTTCCGATATCGATACTTTGGATATCTCTGGCGGCGCAGTGCCTTCACTGTTTTTACCAGAGGGCGATTATCAAATCACTGCCGATGTCCCTGGTTATAATCTCTGGTCTGAAACAATAACCCTGGTTGGAGCCAACTCAATTCACACTCCTGATCCAATCAGTTTATTGGCAGTCAGAGCAGACAGATTGTTGCTGGTTGATGGCGAAGAAATTATTGAAGGTATTTCAGCTACAGTTTCTATTCCTGAGCTGGAATTTTATTCTTTCACACCGATAAATGTTGTTGCAGCTGGTACTGACAACAGGTTTGACCTGTTTGATCTTGATGAAAAACTGAATGATCTACCACTGACTGCGCGCAAGATGAACGACGTAATGCCACCAACCGGTTTTGCAAGGTTCTTGGGAAGTGAAAGTCTGGAAGACATTATTTCTACAGTAAGTTTTACTAATGGGGCAGCCAATTTCTATATGGCCAACGATGCTGTTGAAGTGCTTCGCTTTTTTGTCGGCCCTGAAGTTCCCGCAGAGAGAGACCCGGTTCCAACCGGTCGGTTTATGATCGGTTTTAATGACCCGCGACCTGAATCTGTGTTAATAACAACCTCAAACGACACAATCCAGGCCAATGGATATTCTACAATTACAATAGGAGCTCAGCTGTACGATTCAGCTGGAAATGAAACCGAGATCGATAACATCCCTGTCAGTTTTTTATTGTCTGAAGGTTCTTCCGGAACTTGTCAATTTGCGCCAGTTACAGTAATGACCAATGCCGACGGATATGCAGAGACTGAACTTTCTGGAATATTATCCGGGGAGTTATATGTCTCTTGCTCAGTGACTGCATACAACAGGATACTTGAAGTATTTACTGTTGATGAAGAATTAAGTTTGAACATTGTGGTCATTCCAGGAGTTGCTGAGCAATGGGATATCAGTTCATCTGCATCGATTGCCGGTTCAGACAGTGAGCTCGGAATATCTGCTCAACTAATCGACTTCTTTGGCAACAGTGTCAGTCAACAAGGCACCGAAATGAATTTCACAGTAGACCCACCAGAGATGGGCAACTTCCAGCCTATGAACGCGGTCTCAGATGCAACTGGTTATTGTGAAACCGTGTTTGTTCCAACTGGATATGCAGGCCTGGTAAATCTTGATGGTGTTTCAGATTATCCTGTCGATTCAATCGCTTTAATGCTTCGCGATGTACTTGTACTAAGTGATCCCGCATTTAATGAAGAACCTGAAGCGCACAACACTTTTGAAGCAACTGATCTGACAATGGTTTTGCTGGATAACAATCCCGATGGTCTGTTTGTAGACATTCCTTTCTCATCAAATTTTGATGGGCTGATTTTTCATCTGGCAATTGAAACAGGATTCAATGCTGAGGGTGCAACAAGCGATCCGTTTAACATGCCTGTGAGTTACGGTCATTCCGACAAGCCAGATTTTGTGCTGACAAGCAAGCACAACTGGGATAGCAACTACTCTGATTTCCGAAAGTGGACCAGTGAGTGGGAGTGGTGGGATACTGCTTCTGAAGCTTACATCCCAACGTCGGGAGAGTGGGTAGAAAGTGTGATGGTTCAGGACAGATGGGTTACTCGATCTGATTCTGGAATAGCGATGCGCATTCCCTGGGGACCTTTTGGAGGACAACCAGACTCACTGAAAGTTGAATTGTATATCACACAAGAGGATGGTGGAGATTTACGATCTGCGCTTGATTCTGTCCCATCGGATGCAACTTTGAATATCGATTTTGAACCAGACAGCACAGATCCAGCCGATTGGGCCACGCTAACTCTACCGGTTACGCTTTCCAATTGGAGTGAAGTTTATCAAGTTCGAACAGATTTTCCAACGCCACCACTAATTACCGAATTATCTGTAACTCCAGATGTTTTGTCTGCTGGGATGAGTTTTATTGTCTCTGCAGAAGTAGAAGATCAGGGCGACGGTATCGGCGATGTGGTTGTTGATCTGTCTGGAATGGCTGGTCCTGCAATTGTCAGACTTGCTGAAGTTGATGGCAATTATATGCTGGGTTCGGCTGTCCCGCTTGGTTCACCAGGTGGCACAATTGAGATTATCGTAAATGCCTATGATGAATCAAACCGGCTTGCGTCAAGTTCAACTGTTGAAGTTGAGGTTACTGCCCAGGTAGATGTAATTGTTCATGTCGATGATATTATTGGCGACGACCACGGCCCAAATCAGCCTGGAATTGAACACAAATATTACACTTATCCAACTAACTCAGTTTTCGTTCCATCTGCTTTTGATATTACTGCATTGGATATTTACAGAACTACTGCTGCAGTTTCCGGTCAGCCGATAAACATGGTTGCATTCCAGGTTTCTATCGGTGATTTACCTGATCCTGCTGATTCGCATACTGCCGATTGGAATCCTCCTTACGGTGAGCTGAATATTCAGAAAATCGACATTCTGATTGATACTGGTGCAGGTGGCGCAACATCGAGTCTGCCAAATCGCAGAGCCAGTTTCCAGGCGTGGAATGCGTGGGACTTTGCAATAATCATGGATGGTTGGTATAAGGCGCTGGTTCCATCGTATGGGAACAACACTGTTGAAGCATGGCGCGAAAATGCGATGCGCAGTGATAGTGAAATTATGATTTTCGGCGATGTAAACTCAGATTATATAACTGCGTTGGTAGCAGAAGATGCACTTGGCAATCCAACCGATGAAGATCTGGCAAGCTGGAGTATGGCTGTAATGATTTCAAGCCATGACTTTGGTGGCGAAGAGGTTCTTGGTGGCATCCGGTGGGTCAATGAATCG
>JABIBH010000312.1 GCA_018652925.1 bacterium
TAAGATGTGATTTCTATCGCGACTGTGGCCCCATAAACAGGCAGCATGTGCAAGCTCGTGTACCATCGCTCTGTTTATCCAGATATTTGTATGATTGTTACTGTAATTGTCACCAGCATGAATATGCATAAGCATTGGATGTCCATAATTATCCTGTCGAACCCCCCTTATGTAAAGAGCAGGAGACTGCACTCCTGGCGTATAAATAAGTCTCACGCCCCAAGGAATGAATTGACCTACTTCAAAAATAGTATGGCCGAAAGCCTCATTCCAGATGGTAGTGGCATGGGACAGAGCATTAGATAGATTTATAAAACCTGACACAAAATTATCTACCTGAACCGGGATTGGTTCTCCAATCCAATGGGTGACAATACCGTTGTATCGGGGAGAAGTCATCTCGACTAGAAAATGATGAAGATTTCTGTATTCAGCGGAATCAATTTGTAAAACAGGAAGTGGTGTAGCAAGGCCATCAACAAGTTTCGCATGAGTTGTAACAATGCTGTGCCAAGTTAATGTATTCTCGGGTTGACGTGAAATTGCTGAGTTGTCGTTCCCGTTGGAATTGTACTCATTTAGTTTCCAGCTGTAACTGTTGCTTGATAGTTCCAGCTCTGCAAAACCGGTTTCTCCAGATTTTTCCCAGCACCATGAGGAGAAATTTCCGGAGTTTGCAAGCAGCATGGCAAACTCAGGTTCAATGGTGTGTTGAACAACAAGGATAGCCTGTGGAGGAGCTATTGGATTAACAGAGTTACATGACTCAAGAAGTAAAATTAGTGATAAGAGTAATAGTTTTGTTTTCATAAAATGAGCAAAGCGAGAATCATGCCGATTGGAAATAGGTGAATTGAGTAGAATTTTGGAATCGATTGTATATGGAGGGTTACAAGAGAAGGAAAAACTGTAAATGTTGGTTGTCATTATGTTGCATAAGTTGCAAACTTGTAATAGCCTATTCGGAGTGAATGCTAAACTTCTCAGAAAATGCGTGAGGTACGATGAATCAGTTATATGAAAATGAGACCAAGGAAAGCAGTTTTTCCCCGGTTGAACTGTTGCGAATGTTCTGGCGCCGCAAATGGTTATTTTTTGTGCCTTTCATTATCTGTCTTGGTATGGGCTATCTTGCCATTAAAACTATGGCACCCGTTTATCGGACATCAGGGCAGTTGCGAGTTATTAGAGAATCTACATCTGCACAAACAATTCCGGATGGTAATCGCAGATACAGTCGATCGCGTGATGCAGATAAAGAAACCATGGTTATTATTCGAACAATAGTAACCAGCCCCAAGTTTTTAGAGCGAATTGTCCGGGATCTGAATCTACATCGATCTTCTCTTTTAGGAGACAAAGAAGAGACTCCAGAAGTAAATCTTAATGAAGATGCCGCTGTAGCTGGGTTGGTCAGGAAGTTGGAGAAGTGGATTATTGTAAAAAACGATGATACTCATCTGTTTTCTATCGGAATAAGACATCAGAACCCTGATCTGGTTTATCTACTTTCAAAAGAAATTTTGAATAGGTTTTTGGAAGAAGAACGTGCTAGCAGGCTTGAGCCAAGTACAAGCACAATGGTTTTTCTGGAAAATCAACGGATTATAATGGCTGATAATCTTGGTGATGCCCAAGCAGCGCTCACAGCCTACAGAATTGAAACAGGGCCATCTCTGTTGTCTGGTAATCCTGTCAGTGAAAACAATTTGTCTCACGCAAGTTCACTGTTGTCTGATCTTGAGAATGATTTTCGAGCTGGTGATGCAGCTTTTGTGACGATGAAGAGACTGTCGATTTCTGCTGTTCCCGAAACTGATCAAATTGTACGGTCTATTGAATATGATGTCGATGTTGCCTCAGATCTCGATGCTTTAAGGAATGCTGGGTATCAGAGTGCTATTTCTCTGCTCAAGGGAGAGACTTATTTTGGCATTTCTGCAGGGTCTATTCGTCTGAATATTGACAGGAAAATTGAACAGTTATTGCGAAAATCATTTTCGCAGGTGAATTTTGAAGATCGGCCTGTAATTCAAAAATATATGAATGAACTTTTTTACAGATCGACAAAGCAGGATGTTATTGGCAGGCTGAGATTGCATGTGCAGGAGTGTATGGATTTCATGGCCGGGCAGCCAGAGCAATCTGCCAGACTGAATATGTTGGAACAGGATGTGTTGTCTGCTCAGGAGATGCTTAACTCTGTTGACGAGGATATCTCCAGGGAAAATCTCAGGCTAGCCGCAAGCCTTTCGGAGATCGGGTACAAAATTGTTGTGCGCAAGGATCCAAGTTATCCGGAATTTCCGTTTGAGCCAGATAAGAAACGACTGGCTATGATGGCATTTGCAATTGCTATGGCCATTGGTGCTGGACTTGTTTTGTTGGCCGAGATGCTGGACAAGTCATTGAAATCTGTTGAACAAATTGAGAGAGAACTACGCGTAACTGTGGTTGGGACAATGCCAATTATCAAGAATGGTCCGTTTGGGTCTGGTCGCAGGACCAGAGTGCTCGTATGGACAATACTTATTATTCTGATACTTGCTATCGCAGCACTTGGCCTGTTCTATCTGTATCCACAACTGCGATGAAGGGAATTAAAGTGGCTGAACCGCGACATAAAATTTTAGATATCGAATCGCCGATGGCAATCGAGTTACGGCGGATAATGATCAGGTTGAATCGTGAACTCGATTTTGATCGTAAGCGATGTGTGCTGATAACCAGTGCTGAACGTGGAGAGGGAAAGAGCCTTTTTGCTCTTAACTTCAGCCTGGTGCTGGCTAGTCATATGAAGAAAAATATCTTGTTGGTTGATGGAGACATGCGTCGCCCAGTTCAGCATTCTGCTTTTGATGTACCAATTACTCCCGGACTATCTGATGTGTTGTCGGGTTCTGTGGATAGCGTAAAACCAGTTAAGACTTATATGGATAATCTGGATTTTCTGCCAGCTGGAACAATGGCAGATCAGCCAAGCCACTTGTTGGATACTCAAAAATTGGAAACTGTATTCGGTCAGTATAAAGGGGACTATGATATTGTCATACTTGACTGTCCACCAGTTGTGCCTGTCAGCGATACTTTGCTTTTTAATGAAATAGCAGATGGAATTCTTTACCTGGTTATGGCCGGGAGGACTCCAAGTGTTTTGGCAAAACGGGGAGTCGATATTTTAAAAGGTGTAGGTGCAAATATTATTGGAGTTGTTGCTAATAATTTAGCTGAAGTATTACCGTATTTTTATGGCCATAAACATTATGGCTATGGTGGGAAGAAAAAATAAAAAAAGGTGGGTGGCCTGAAGGCCACCCACCTTTTTAAAATCTAGCTTTTAGTTTTGAAATCCTTACCAACCCATCCTTTTGCGAGTACCAACATAATTGTTGATGAGATAGCAATCAGTGAGAAGTAAAGCCACATAGTTTCAGGATCGCGAACAACATCGGTAACTTCCTCAGTTTTCGCAGGCAGGAATCTTTGTAGCATGTAGCCTGAGTACAATGGGACGACCATTTTTGTCAGGAACCAGGGGAACTGAGCTACACCCATGTAAGCACCAGTTCTGCCTTCAGGAGCAATTTCGGCTGCATATTGCAGGAATCGAGGTTGCCACATAGCTTCACCAATTGTCATAATCAGCAAATAGCCCAGCAGAGTGTAGATACTTGTGTCGATTGCCAGCAGGAATGCAGGCACAGCCATCACAAATGTTCCAATTATCATCATACTGTAGACATTACGCTTCATTGTAATTGCTGTAATAATTGGTACGGCAATAAAAATTAGAATTGGATTCATGTTAGCAAAGACTTCAAAGTTATCACTTACAAATCCACCTTCAAATGCGCGCTCAAGATACTGAGGCAGAATCAGCCAGTTGTAAGTAAACAGAGTCTGTACTGGAATCAGCGCAAAGATAAAGAAGAAAAACTTTGTGTTAGAAAGCGGGTGGTTGGCAAGCCAAGTGTAAGCAACTTGCAGAAAGCCTATCCGCATTGGAAGAAGGATTACCATCAGCGCAAGCAAACCAGCTACAACATATCCAAATGGCGCAGGAAGCAGCAGAGCAGCAGCAGCAACTGCCAGCAGAGTTACAAGCAAGTGAATTGGTACTTTTGCATCTTCTACAACAATCACTTTTTGTTCAGACTTTTCTTCTTCTTTGACTTCATCATTTGCAGTTTCCAGTCTTACCTGTTCCACTGCTTTCTCTTCAACTTTTCTCGTGAGGATGAAGAATGTTACAATCAGGGCAATTGCAGAGATGGCTGTATACACCCAGAAAGA
>JABIBH010000313.1 GCA_018652925.1 bacterium
CACGAGGAAGTGGTGCAAAGAGTTTTGCGTGGTGAATTTGATGTCGGTTCTGTCAAAGATGTTGTAGCGGAGTCCTACCTTGATCAGGGGTTGCGCATTATTGAGCTGTCGCCAAAAATCCCGGCAGTTCCAATAGCTGTAGCCAGATCCGCCAATCGTGAATTAGTAGATCTGGTAGTGAAAGCCCTGCTTGAGATATCTCCCGGTTCAACCAGAGGCTGGGACAAGGAATTTTCGCACGGCTTTGCTAAAGTAGACGATTCAGATTATGACTCTATGCGCGAAATCCTCAATGCTCTAGGGCACAACCCGGCATCGTGGAACGAGGTGACAGAATGAGTCACTGGAGTATGCGCGTAAAGCTGGCTGTTGCTATCGGGTTGTTTCTGGTTTTGTTACAGGGGTTGACCTCTCTTCTGATTCTTAAACATGAACGCGCTTTTTTAATCGATCTGCACAGCGATTCCGCCATGGCATCGACCCGCAGTTTTGCAATTCCTGTTCTGGATGCATTGCTTGAAGAAGAACTGTATGCAGGCGCATCGGGAATATTGCTGACTGAATCAATCGATAATTTCATGCAATCGTCATCAGATGTCAGATATGTTGCAGTGTTGAATAACAACAACCAGGTGCAGGCTCATAATGATATGTATCTTTTTGGAACCAGCTATGGGACTGTAAATATTAATGGCGTCAGGATTTTTAAAGACAAGAGCTGGATTATTGAAGCATCAGTGCCGCTGAAAATTTCCACCAGAAGTTGGGGTACTTTGCTGGTTGGTTTTTCTGCAGATAACATTCACACTGAAATCTCGAAACTGTTCAACTACCTTGGGTTGATGACAATAGTTCTGATATCGCTAACGGTTTTTGCCGTGATTATGATTAGCAGACATTTTACAAAACAACTCAATACTATTGTCTCAACAGTAGATTCATTGAACCTCGAAAGTCTGGAACAAGTTCATCTTCCCGCGTGCGATGGCGAAGCGGGAATTTTGGCTGACAGGTTTACTGCTTTGCAACAAAGATTGATTCGGTCTCTGACAACAACCAAATCAGCTGAACGAGAAGTCAGGCACGCAGAGAAACTGGCATCTGTAGGCAGGTTGGCCGCTGGTGTAGCGCATGAGATTAATAACCCACTAACCGGCATGCAGCAGTGCGTGGAAACAATTCGTGCAAATCCTGAAGACACTGAAACAGCCCATAGATATTTTGAATTGATAGCAGAAGGTCTGGACCGAATTGAGATAATTGTAAAAAGGCTTCTTGCGTTTTCTCGTAAAAGAGCTCGTGGTGAAGCAGAGGTTGATCTGCGTAAATGCGTCAGCAGAGTTCAAAAATTGCTTGAATATAAATTCAAGAACAACAATGTGATTGTTGAAGAAACTGGTCATTGTCCAACGGTTGTAACAGGCGACGGGCAATTGCTTGAAGAAGTCTGTATGAACCTGATGATTAACGCTTGTGACGCAATGCCAGATGGAGGCAAGTTGATTGTAAGCTATGAGCAAAAAGACAATTTGCTTCTGATTCATTTTTCAGATAATGGCCATGGTGTTGACCTGAAAAACAAAGAGATGATTTTCGAGCCATTTTTTACAACCAAAGAAGTTGGCCAAGGGACAGGGTTGGGGTTGTCGGTAACACAGTCTATTATTGAAGGACACGATGGTAAAATAAATGTCAGCGCAAGCGGGTCTGGCGGCGCAAGATTTACGGTTGAATTACCCCTGTTCAAGGAAATCGGATAATGAAAATATTGCTGGTTGAAGATGAAAAAATTACGCGGATTACTATTGAAGACGCACTGAAGTCTGAACAGTATGAAGTGAAAAGCTGTGGAACCGGTCAGGAAGCGTTGTCGTTGCTGGACAATACCTATGACCTGGTTTTAACAGACATCAGGATGCCAGGGATAAGTGGTACAGATCTTTTGCATGAAGTAAAAAGCAAATACCCGGAGATAGAAGTAATTTTGATGACTGCATACAGCACGGTTGAAAATGCTGTCGATGCGCTGAAGGCTGGTGCATATGACTATATGACCAAACCCTTTTCAAATACCGAGCTTTTAGTAATCGTTAAAAGGCTTGAAACGTTCAAGCGGATTGCCTCTGAAAATGTACAGCTTAGAAGAGAGGTTTCCGGTAACATCGGCGGCAAGCTGGTTGGCTCTTCAGTTGGCATGATTGGCCTTAAAGATAAAATCAAAGCTATTGCACCAGGTGATTTTACAGTTCTGATAAAAGGAGAAAGCGGCACGGGCAAAGAGCTGGTTGCAGAAGCAATCCACAAGGCGAGTCCCAGGAAAGATGAGCCGTTTGTCAGAGTAAGCTGTGCGGCTCTTAGTGAATCGGTTCTTGAGAGCGAGCTGTACGGCCACGAAGAAGGTTCTTTTACAGGTGCAATCAGAAGACACATCGGCAGATTTGAGCGCTCAAGTGGTGGCACAATATTTCTGGATGATATCGACGATTTTCCACTACCACTTCAAGTAAAACTATTACGCACACTTCAGGAAAAAGAGATTGAACGTGTTGGTGGAACTGCAACCGTAAAAGTCGATTTGCGAGTTATTGCAGCTACCAAAGTTGACTTGAGGCAACTTGTTGAAAAAGGCTCATTCAGAGAAGATCTTTTTTACAGACTCAACATTGTACCTTTAACAATACCACCATTGCGTGAACGCGATAATGATATCGAAATTCTGGTTGAGCACTTTATTGTAAAGCATAGCTCTGGTGTTGAAATGACTGTTGCATCCGAAGTGTTTGATGCTTTGAATAAATGGCACTGGCCAGGCAATGTCAGGGAGTTGGAAAATACCATTGAGAGGGCGGTTCTTCTGGCAACGGGCCGGTGGATAATCCCTGAAGACCTGCCCTCCAGCCTGCTCAAGCACCGAAATTCCATTGAAGAAATCGATGGATCGGAAGTGCTCTCCATCAAGCGCGCCACCAGACGTTTGCAGCGGGACTTCATGGCGAAAGCGCTCAAGAGAACAAGGGGCAAGAAAACCCAGGCTGCCAAACTCCTTGAGGTCAGTCGCCCCATGCTCATCGCAAAAATAAAGGAATATGGTTTGTAGCCGTAGACTATATCATAAAAACCTTAAAATCCTTTTTGTCCGGAACCGTTCCCGATACGATTTGATCCGTATGGGCACCCACAACC